>JAMPGV010000032.1 GCA_023663735.1 Muribaculum sp.
AGGTACAAATAAAAATCAATATTTAAAGTGTGTCTTTTGACACCCGAATCTTTTTAGGTGTTTGTGAAACTCTATTTTTCGGAATCAGAATTGTGCAGATTGTATATTCATAAGCAGACCCTAGCGAACCGCCGGTACTTAGGCGCTGTACTTTAGCGTCTTATGTACCGTTGCGGTGAGGTTGGAGCGAAAGCGTGTCTGCGTTGAATGTGCAATTTGCACAATGACTCTTTGCAAATTAGTGCGTTTCGCAAATGTCTATTCTCTATTTTGTCAGTTCCACAAATTTCCGGAGCTGTTCCATCGCCTTGCCGCTGTCCACCGTCTCCGCAGCCAGCCGCACCCCGTCCGCAATGCTCTGCGCGCGGCCCGCCACATAGAGAGCGGCTCCTGCGTTCAGAAGCGCAGCGTCCCTCTTCGGACCCTTCTCCCCGCCAAGAACTGCCTTTGTGATCTCCGCATTTTCCTGCGGGCTTCCCCCCAGCAGATCCTCTTTGCGGCAGCGCTCGATTCCCATCTCCTCGGGCGTGATGACATAAGACCGGATATCACCGTGATCCAGCTCGCATACACTGGTCGGTCCTACCGCGGAGATCTCATCCAGTTTCTCCTGACCGTACACCACCAGTCCGCGCTTGATGCCCAGTCTGGAAAGCACCTCGGCCATAGGTTTCAGAAGCGCCTCATCATACACACCCATCACAATATAAGACGGATAGGCAGGATTTGTCAACGGTCCCAAAATATTAAACACGGTCCGGATACCCAGCTCCTTGCGGATCGGTCCCACATATTTCATCGCCGTATGATACTTCTGGGCGAACAGGAAACAGATGCCGATGTTCTCCAAAACCGCTCTGCTCTGTTCCGGTTCGATGCCGATGTTTACGCCCAGCGCCTCCAGACAATCCGCCGCGCCGGACTTCGAGCTGGCGGCCCGGTTGCCATGCTTTGCCACCGGAACCCCCGCCGCAGAGATAATCAGGGAAGCGGTTGTGGAAATATTAAAAGAATTGGATCCGTCTCCTCCGGTTCCCACAATTTCCAGACAGTCCACATCCGCATCCAACCGCAGCGCGTGCGCCCGCATCGCCTCCGCGGAACCGCTGATCTCCTCGATGGTCTCCCCCTTCATGGAAAAGGCGGTGAGATAGGCGCTCTTTTGCACGTTCGTGGCTTCGCCGCTCATAATTTCATTCATGACGGCCTTGGCCATCTCATAACCAATGTCCTCTTTCTTGCTCAACTTTACAATCGCTTCCTGAATCATGTGTACATCCTCCTTCTTTTGTATCCTGTTTTCTCCTAATCTCCCATTTTCGTTTGCTGCGCCGCTCTCTCCCCGGCCGCTTCCGGCTGCCAAAGCCTTCCCCGACAGGAAATTCTCTATGATTTTCCGGCCGTCCGGCGTCAGCACCGACTCCGGATGGAACTGCAGACCGTATATGGGGTATTCTGTATGTTCGACCGCCATGATCTCCCCGTCCGCAGTCCGCGCCGTGACCCTCAGGCAGTCCGGCATCGTCCCCGGATCCGCCGCAAGGGAGTGGTACCTTGCCACCACCAGCTCCCGCTCCATACCGTCAAACAGCGCACTGTCGGTATCGACGGACACTGCGGACTGCTTGCCGTGCATCAGCTCTTTCGCATAAGTGATATCTGCGCCGAAGACCTCACAGATGGCCTGATGCCCCAGACAGATGCCGAGAATCGGCTTCTTCCCGGCAAGCCGCCGGATGACCTCCTCACAGACGCCCGCCTGTGCGGGTCTCCCGGGTCCGGGCGACAAAATCACGAAATCCGGATCAAGGGCTTCAATTTCCTCCACCGTCAGCTCGTCGTTGCGAATCACTCGGATGTCCGGATTCACGGAACCCACCAGCTGATACACATTATAAGAAAAACTGTCATAATTATCGATCAAAAGTACCATGCTTTTTCTCCTTTCCCCTGCTTCCCTGCGATTCGATGTCTGCGCTGCGCTTATGCCCATTCCGTCCCGGCCAGCTCAATGGCGTTTCTCACCGCCGCGGCCTTTTGGATGCATTCCTGATACTCTTTCCCGGGAACGCTGTCCGCCACGATTCCGGCTCCGGACCGCACAAACACTTTTCCGTTCTTGGAGAACGCCAGCCGGATGGCGATGCAGGTGTCCAGATCGCCCGTAAAAGATAGGTAGCCGATCGCGCCGCCGTAAATCCCTCTCTTGTTGTTCTCCAGCTCGTTGATGATCTCACAGGCTCTGAGTTTCGGCGCGCCGGATAAGGTTCCCGCGGGCAGAATCGCATCCACCGCATCCACTGCGTCCTTATCTGCCCCAAGCTGCCCGCTCACCGTGGAACCGATGTGCATCACATGGGAATAACGCTCCACGGACATATAGTTTTCCACTTGCACCGTGCCGATCCGGCTGATTTTGCCGATATCGTTCCGTCCCAGATCCACCAGCATATTGTGTTCCGCCCGCTCCTTCTCATCCGCGAGAAGCTCCCGTTCCAGCGCCTCGTCCTCCTCGGGCGACCCGCCTCTGGGTCTGGTTCCCGCGAGGGGAAACGTATACAGCTTCCCCTGTTCCAGCTTTACCAGCGTCTCCGGGCTTGCACCCGCAATTTCCCCGTCCGCGCCGGAGAAATAAAACATATACGGCGAGGGATTGGTCGTCCTAAGCACCCGGTAAGCATCCAAGAGACTTCCCTCCATCTGCGCTTCCAGACGGTTGGAAAGCACCACCTGAAAGATATCTCCCTCTCTGATATAGCGCTTGCCCCGCTCCACCATTTGACAATACTGCTCCCTGTCAAAGAGCGGCTTGAATTCGCTTTTCAGCAGGAGCGGCAGATGCGGGGCTTTCTCCCCTTTTTGCAGGAGCTGCCGCATATTCTCCAGCTCCAGAACCGCCCTGTTGTAGTTGGTTTCCAGATCATCCGTGGACGCATTCACGATTAAAATGATTTTCTGCCTATAATTGTCAAACGCAACCACCTTATGAAACAGCATCAGATTCACATCGGCGAACCCCTCCTCGTCCTCCGCGTCCAGTTTTAAGGTCGGCTCGCTGTACTTGATATAATCGTAGGAAAAATATCCCACCAGCCCGCCCGTGAAAGTGGGCAGTCCGGGAATCCGGGGACTCCTGTTCTCCGCCAGCACCTCCCGGATCAGCCCCCGCACGTCCTCCGTGGTCGTCCGGCTGTTCATGGGCGATTTGACCGTACTCGTTCCGTTATGGCAGGTGATCTCCAACACCGGGTCATATCCCAGAAACGAATAGCGCCCCCAGCGTTTGTCGGCCTCCGCACTCTCCAAAAGATACACATGCCTGCTGACCTTCTTCAGGATCCGCAGCACTTCGATCGGCGTGGTGCTGTCGGAATAGAGTTCGCAGCTCACCGGAACCACGCCGTAGGTTCCCTCTTTCGTCAATTCCTGACAGGTCTCCAGACTTGGGATAATCTTCATAACGTCTCCTCCTTCACTTCATGATCCTCAGCGTTTTAAAAGGCTTTTCCCGCAAGTCAATACCCTCGCGGCATTCGCCGACTGTCCATAACAACGGATGTCAGGCTCCGCCAAACATCCTTATGTTAAAAAAAACGTCCTTGACAAATCTTTCAATCTGTCAAGGACGGGTTCGACAAAACTTCCCGCGGTGCCACCTTGCTTTACGATTTCTCGTACTCTCACCGGATACCATCATATCCATGACCGCTCACGCGGGTCTGACGTCGCAGGATACTCGGAACGGAAAATACTCTTTCTTCCACATTCCTTTCATTGCGCCCTCCGTGGTCCATTTGGCAGCCTGCGTTCCCAACCTTTCTCAGCATCCGGTCTCTCTGTAAGTGCATGAACTGTCGTTATCTCCACATCTATGGTTTGTTTACCTATGAAATTTATTATATTCTAACTCTGTCGATCACAAATGTCAATACTTTTATTTTGACGTTAGGCCGCACCCCACAGATGTATGCTATCAGAAAGTGCCGCACTCCCCTCAAAACTGTATCGGCTCTACCTCCTCGGACAAAGGCAGCATCCGGTACTCCGGGAACTGTTCCAAAACCTCCTCCAGACAAAGGGTTGTGTTGTACACCACATCATGCGCCAGCATCACGATCCTGCGGCGTCCCAGCGTACTCTCCTTGGCATTTCGCACCAAAAGCTCCGGCTCGTTGTGCTTCGTTGCGTCCTCCAGACTGGCGTTCCAGTCAAAATAGATATAGCCTCTGTCCGTCATCTCCTCGATAATATCTTTGTAAACCTTTTTGTTATAGGCATTGATGCTCCCGCCGGGGAAGCGGAACAGTTTCGCCTCCACCCCGGTGGTCTCATACACCACGTTCCATGCCTTCTCGAAATCCTCCACATAACTGTCCACGCTCTCGTACAGCCGGTCATAGGCATGGTTATAGCAATGGATCCCGATGGTATGCCCCTCATCGGCAATGCGTTTCGCCATCTCGGGATGCTTCTCCACATTCTCCCCTACCAAAAAAAACGTAGCCTTGATATTGTGTTCTTTCAAAATATCCAGCACTGCCGCCGTATTCTCCTCGGACGGACCGTCGTCAAAGGTCAGATACATGGTTTTTGGGAAAAAATAGAGATCAATGCCGGAAGCAATCCCTTCCGCCAGTTTGTCTTGATAGTCCTGCGTGGCAAGCAGTTCCCGCTCCTGTCTGTTCGACAGAAATCCCGTCTCCACCAGACAGGCGGGCATCTGGGTCTCTCGGATCACATACAGCGACTCGTCCGCGATGCAGTCTCTGTCCTTCGCGCCGCTGTATTGAATCAAATTGTTATGTATCAATCTGGCAAGCCTCTCGCTGCCGTCCCCGCCCTTCGTCGCATTATACCAGACTTCGATGCCGGACACCTTGGAATCCTGCTCCTCACAGGCGTTCTGATGGATGCTCACATAAAGATCCGCATTCCGGCGGTTGGCGCGGTTCACGCGCTCCTCCAGCGTCAGACTCTCGTCTCCCTCCCGCAGAAGCAGCACCTGATATCCCTGCTCTGTAAGCCGCTGTTCCACGGCCTGTGCGATCTGCAGATTGATCTCCTTCTCCAGCACATCCTTGCGGCTGCAGCCCTCGTCCTCCCCGCCGTGTCCGGGATCGATGGCCACCAGAATATCGCACCGCTCTTTGACCGTATCCGCCTGTATCGTCTCCGGCAGTTCCGATGTGAATCCCGCGAGCAGCATTTCGTTTGCAATCTCCACGGACTCCGCCGAAAATTCACTCTGAATCCCCGCGCCCGACACATCCGTATCCACCGTTTCCACCCGGATCTCCGCCGCCTGTACCTGCGGCCTCTCCCAGAAGGCCAGCGATTGCAGCATCGTCCCTGCAAGCGCAAACGCAAATCCGGCGGTCACCGCCCGGCGCATCCGCATCTTCCTCCCGATCCGCGTATCCTTTTCCCCACAGCGCACCAAACGATATTCTTTCTTTTTTATATGATTTCTGATCTGACGTCTTTTGTGCATTGTCCGTGTCCTCCCCTATCCGTCCTATATCGAGCTATCCGTCGCTCCATATATTAAAGATACAGGGGAGAACCATCAAACATTCAACATTTCTGCATAGAAATGACATATTTTTTGCATGTTTTTTGCATCATGCCCGATCACCGGGTAATCTTCAGATACAGCTCGTTGATTCCCTCATAGAATCCCACGGTCACCACCGTGCTGCCGTCCTCTATGCCCGCGAATCGGAATTTTTGATAATAGGGAGTGTTCTCCAGAAGCGGGTTGTCGGAATCATACGCCTCGGGCGGCGTAAGCTCCATATATTCCGACCATGCGGTGATGATCTGCTCCGGATCCATATCCTCCCAGACCGTCTGGGTGCGCACATAAAACTCATAGATTTTTCCTGTGTCCGCATCGATATAGGCGTCCAGAAGCCGCCCGGATTTGTCCGCATTCTGCTTGCCGGTGGACAAACTCACCTTCCACACGGACACATTGTTGCGCGGCTCCAACACGTCGATAGCCGAATACAGCGTCGCGCTGTACCCCTCCGCCGCCACTTCCTTCACCGCATCCGGCAGGATTCCCTGTTCCTGTAGTTTCAGCACTTCCTCGTTGCAGATCCTAAAAATGTCCTCCTGCGTGATTTCCCTATCCGAAGGCCCCTGTCTGTTGACCACAAAGGCATATGTCCCCGTCAGTTCCTCATAATTCAAAGCGTCCGCATCCTCTTTGAGCATACTGCTCCGCTCGCTCTGCGGCTGGCTCTGGCTGTTTAAACATTTGGCAAGAATATAGAGCTTCTCATTGCTTCCCAGCGTATAGCGGTACCCCTCCCCGGAGGACTCCACCGCCTCCACCGTCACATGGTTGAGCGTATTGAGATCCAGATAGCCGGAGATCCATTCCGGCGCCCACAGCGCAAGTGCAAGCACCAGAACCGCAGCGGTTATAATCACAAAATTGCGGATTTTATGTTTCATCATATCAGCCCCCTTATCAGCCTCCTGCCGGCATCCCGCCAACCTCCCGGCAGTTTCCTGTCAATCTCCCATCAGTCTCCAGACAGGCTCCCATCTCTTTCCCGGCACTCTCTCATCAATCTCCAGACAGGCTCCCGTCGTTTTTCCGGCAATCTTTACCAGTCTCCCGGCAGTTTTCCGTCGTTTTCCCGGCACTCTTCACCAGCCTCCCGCAGTTTCCCGTCAATCTTCTGCCGCCTCTGCCTCCGTCTCGTCCGGCAGAAGAAAACCGATACAGCTTCCCTCTCCCAAGGTACTCTCGATGACCAGCTCGCTCCCGTGGAGTTTGAGAATCTCCGCGCACAGCGCAAGCCCGAGACCCGCGCCGTTTTTGCTGCGGGAGCGGGACTTGTCCACCATATAGAACGCCTCCGTAATCTTGCGGCACTCCTCCGCTGGGATTCCCACCCCGTAATCTTTCACCGCAAACCAATAACCGTCCTCCCGCTTCCTGCCGATCACTTCCACCGTGTCGCCCGGTTCCGACGCCTTGCATGCATTGTCCACCAGATTGATCAGCACGGTCTTCATCAGATTCTGCTCCGCGTAGATCTGCCCCGGCTCATAGTCGTACACAAACTGCATTCCCGTATCTACATACGCCCCGTACATCTCCTTCAGATAGGCGAACAGGCTCTCCGCCTCCATGCTCTGCATCATCGTCTCGCCCTGTTTGGTGACGATCAAATCCAGCAGTCTGAAAGACATGGTCTCCAGCCGCTTGCCTTCTGTATAAATGTAATTGGCCGAGAGAAACGCCTTCTCCTCATCCAGCTTATGGGAACGCAGCAGGTCGGCATACCCGATAATCGCCGTGAGCGGGGTCTTTAACTCATGGGAAAAAGCGGCGATAAATTCTTCTCTGGCGCGCACTTCCTCCTCCAGCTTATGGATATTCTCCTCCAGCGCATTGGCCATCTGGTTAAAATCGCGCGTGAGCTGCCCCATCTCATCATTGCTGATCTGTCTGGCCCGGTAACCGTAATCCCCGCGGCTCATCTCCTTGGTGGCCCGGGTCAGAATGCGGATGGGATTCGTCAGCCAGAGCGATAGAAAGAGCATCACCACACTGCTGCAGATCAGCATCACCAGCGTCACCCGGCGGTACATCACAAACCCTTCCGTGCGCTCCTCGAACACCGCCGTCACATCCTTCATGGTCTCCAGATAGACGATACGGTTCAGCGCATTGATCCGCGTCCCCGTCTGCACATAATAATGTTCTCCCTGCCGGATCACTTGGTAAATGCGGGTCTGTGCGTCGATCTGCGCCAGAAATTCCGTCTCCGTCACAAAGCCGTCGCTGGCATAGAGTATCTTCCCATTCTGATCGGACAGTCGCAGCAGACGGGTGTTCTCGGCTCCCCCCGTCTCCAGATTCACGCCGATCTGCTCGATGGTGCCGTCCTGCAGCACATCATATTTGGAGGGAATGTTCAGCGCCGCCGTCTCGAAAGCAAACTGCAGGATGCTGCTCTCGTTCAGCGCCTGCCCGATCTCGCGCTCCATGGACATGTCGAACACGAAATTGACAAAGAAGAATCCGCTGACGCCAAACGCGACCGCCATGATCGTAATCGTCATTAACAAGATTTTGTAAGAAAATTTCATCCCGCTACCTCTACTGGATCTCCAGACGGTAACCAACCTTATACACCGCCACCAGATTTTTCTCCCATCCCATCTTCTTGCGCAGTCTCTGCACATGCAGCTCCAAGGTCCGGCTGTCCGAAATATATTCGTCGCCCCAGACCTTCTCGTACAGCGTCTCCTTAAACAGCGCCACATTTTTATTCCGGATAAAAAGCACCAACAGCCCGTACTCCTTGTTGGTGAGTACCACGCTCTGCCCGCCTTTCGTCACCTTGCGAGCCTCCACGTCCACCACCACGTCCCCGGCCTGTAAAAGTTTCTTGGTCTTATTGAAACGCCGCAGCACCACTTCCACTCTGGCTACCAGCTCCACCACCTCGAAGGGTTTGACCAGATAGTCCTCTGCGCCCAGCCGAAGCCCCTTGACCCGGTCTCTCACCTCATGTTTGGCGGTGATGAAAATCACCGGAATTTTCAAAGGCCGGATGTATTCCATAATGTCATAGCCGTCCGCCCCGGGCAGCATGACGTCCAGCAGAATCAAATCAAAATTCTCCTGCTCAATCAAATCAATCGCCTGAAGGCCGTCCTGTACAGCCTTGCACTGATAGCCTGCCGCCGTCAGATTGATGTCTATCAGATCACAAATCGGTTTCTCGTCGTCCACAATCAGTATCTTTATCATTGCCCTTTCACTTCCTCCAAAACACCCCATCCCCAATAAGAACGAATCTCGTTGACCAGCTCCTCCACCGTACAGTTCTCCCGGTAGGGATGCTCCTTCACATATTCCTCGTCCGTGTCGAATCCGTCCGTCCGCTGGTAATACACGGAATACTGTCCCTCTACAATCAGCTCTCCGTTTTCGCCCTCCCGGCTGTAACGGGCTGCCACCAGCAGATCCTTCATGCCGTCACCGTCCAGATCCTTGCCGCTCATGCCCCGCAGGGAATAGAGATTGTCATACTCTCCCATGGGCTGGAAACTCCAGACGATATCTCCCTGCTCGTTAATCATATAGATCATAAAAATATCATAATCCGCCATGTACAAGACACCCGGCAGCACTTTCAGATTTCCCAATTTTTCATAATTGCGCCAATAGCTCTGTTCCTCGATCACCGAAAAACCGTTGTCCAAAAGCTCCTGCTCCGTCGTCGCCGTATACAGAAATTCCGTGGAACGTCCGTCGCGCACAAAACTGCGGATAAACTTGGCGCTCTTATTCATATCAAAGCGGTTGATCTTGTCATTGACGCGCCAGTCCCGGTAGAAGGACGGCGCATCGCCCGCGCCCTCCGCCTGAAACAGCACCTCGCCCACTTTATAACTCTTGCCCGCGTAATTCCCGCCGTCGTTGACACAGCCCGCAATCAGGATGATATCCATCCGCCCGTCCCCGTTCAAGTCCTGGAACGCCACGGAAATCATATCCGTAATGGGCTGTTCCAACTCTCCCAGAATTGTGTAATTACACTCCAGCCGGTTGGTCTTATAGACGATATTGCCCTGCCCGTCCGCCAGAAACACCGCCGCCCTGTGGCATTCCCGCTCGATGGCGGAGAAGAAGCGCACGGTCGGCACCTGCTGCAGCGCCACCGGATCCTCCGCCTGAATGCGGTACAGCTCCTCCGGCCGGACCACCTCGGCAGGTTCCGCCTCCTTTCCCTCCTCCGGCGGCAGAAACGTCACCAGCGGCACATCAAACACATGCTTCTCCACCACATCGTATCCCTTCGCCGGGATATCCCAGATGGTTGCAATCTCCGCAAAACGCGCCTCGTAGGACTCATACGCCGCCAGCACATTCTCCGAACTCTCCGCTCTTGCGCCGCTTCCCCAGCAGAGTGACACGCAGAAAACGCCTGCGGACAACATCCCCAAAAGCCGCTTTGCTATGCGATTTTTCCGTACCGTTTTCTCTGTCCGTCTCACGATTCACAGCTCCTCCGTTTTCCGTCCCTGCGGATCCGTCCCCTATCCTCTGTCCCTATCACAACCATGCCCGTTACTGATATCAGTATAACATTGCGTTTTCGGAAGCTCAATTATTTTTGCGGAAAAATGTCAAATGATGCAGATATGATGCATCCCGGTATCTGATCTGAGAGCATCCGATCTACCGCATCGCCCCGCAGCATAAAATGTCCCCGGAGACTGGCTTGGAAGCCGGCCGCCGGGGAGACACTTTCTTCTTTGATCTCAATCTTTCTGATCTAAAGCTTTCTCAAATTTTTTATCCTGAATTTCCGCTCAATCCTACACCAGACGGACGGTCTCTCTGGCGATGGCCAGCTCTTCGTTGGTGGGAATCACCATCACCGTAGTCTTGCTGTCGGGCGTGGAGATGGCGATATCCTCTCCCCGCTTGCCGTTTGCCTCCGCATCAAGCGTCACGCCCAGATAGCCCAGATAGCCGCACACCATGCTTCTGACCAGCGCAGCGTTCTCACCCACGCCCGCGGTGAAGCAGATCACGTCCACGCCGTTCATGGCGGCTACATAGGAACCGATATATTTTGCCACACGATAACAGTAGGTCTTCAAGGTTCTGGTAGCGTTCTCGTCGCCCTTGTTGTGTCCCTCCTCCAGATCACGGAAATCCGAAGAAAGATTATCGGACAGTCCCAGCACACCGGACTTTTTGTTCAGCACGGTCATGATCTCGTCAATGGACTTGTTCTCTTTATGCGCGATAAACTCCATAATGGCCGGGTCGATATCGCCGGAGCGGGTTCCCATGATCAGACCCTCAAGAGGCGTCAGCCCCATGGAGGTGTCCACACATTTTCCGCCCTTCACCGCGGAAATGCTGGCGCCGTTCCCCAGATGGCAGACAATGATTTTCAGGTCTTCATACTTCTTGCCGAGTACATCCGCAGCCCGCTTGGACACATACGAATGGCTGGTGCCGTGGAAGCCGTAACGCCTGATCTTATACTTCCGGTAATACTCGTAGGGAAGGCCGTACATATAGGCTTCCTCCGGCATGGTCTGATGGAATGCCGTGTCGAATACAGCCACCATGGGTGTGCCGGGCATCAGCTTCTTGCAGGCGTTGATTCCGATGATATTGGCCGGATTGTGCAGGGGCGCAAGATCGTTGCACTCCTCAATCGCCGCCATGACCTCGTCCGTAATCAGCGTGGAAGCCGCAAACTTCTCGCCGCCGTGTACCACGCGGTGGCCTACCGCCCCGATCTCGTCAAGGCTCTTTACCACGCCCGTCTTGTCATTGGTCAGCGCCTCCAGAACCAGTCTGATCGCCTCGGTATGATCCGGCATGGGCGTCACGTTCACTTCTTTCTCACCGCCCGCGGGGGAATAGGTGATCTGGCTTCCGTCAATGCCGATTCTCTCGCAAAGCCCCTTGGCAATGCACTGTTCCGTGTCGGAGTTAATCACCTGATATTTCAGGGAAGAACTGCCGCAGTTGATCACTAAAATGTTCATGATGTTGATATCCTTTCCGCTTTCTGTTTCTATTGTTTCTATAATTTCTGGCTTTTCCCGATTTATTTCTTAATTTTTTACTTTTTTATTTCTTATTTTTCCCTATTTCCATTTTTTCCTAATGCCATTTTCCCTATTTCCAATTTTCCTATTTCCATTGCCTCAAAAATCGTTTGGAATTTTTCTATTAGAAATCCGGTATTTGGAAATCGGCATTGAAATACGTTTTATACCAGCTGTGCCTGAACCGCCGTCAGCGCCACAACGCCCACGATATCCTGCCAGGAACATCCGCGGGACAGATCGTTTACGGGTTTGGCAATGCCCTGCAGCATGGGACCGTAGGCTTCCGCACCGCCCAGTCTCTGCACCAGCTTGTAGCCGATATTGCCCGCATCCAGATTCGGGAAAATCAGAATATTTGCATTGCCGCCCACGGGACTGCCGGGCGATTTGGTCTTGGCCACGGAAGGCACCAGCGCTGCATCCAGCTGCAGTTCGCCGTCCAGCACCAGATTGGGATACTGCTCATGGGCGATGCGGGTAGCTTCCACCACCTTGTCCACCAGCGCATGTTTGGCGCTGCCCTTCGTGGAATGGCTGAGCATGGCGATCACAGGCTTGGGACCGATCAACGCCTTAAAGCTTCTGGAGGAGGAATCTGCGATGGCTGCCAGCTCCTCGGCAGAGGGATCCTGATTCAGGCCGCAGTCCGCAAAGAGAAACGCCCCGTTCTCCCCCAGCTCCTTAAACTGTGTGTCCATGACAAAGAACGCGGACACCAGTTTCACGCCGGGCGCGGTCTTCAGAATCTGCAGCGCAGGCCTGAGCGTATCCGCCGTGGAGTGGCAGGCTCCCGCCACCATGCCGTCCGCATCGTTGGCTTTTACCATCACGATTCCGAACGTGAGATAATCCTTTAACAGAATCTCTCTGGCGGCCTCGGGCGTCATGCCCTTCGCCTTCCGGGTCTCATATAACAGGTTCACATAATCATCCATTTTCTCGGTAGTCTTGGGATTCACTACCTTCACGCCGGTGAGATCGACTTCCAGCCATCCGGCACCGTCCATGATCTTCTCCTCATCGCCGACCATGATAATGTCCGCAATGCCTTCTTCCATCAGTTTCGCCGCAGCCAGCAATGTTCTTTTGTCATTGGACTCGGGCAGTACGATTGTTTTTCTGTCGAGCCTTGCTCTCTCCTTGATGACATCAATGTATGACATCTGTATTTCTCCTTTCCGTGATACAAATTTTTTAAAACATCTTAACAAAATTCGATACTTGTATTATACTAAATTTGTAAATGATTAACAAGTCATAATCTGGGTTTTGCCATACGTTATTTTTTTCACAATAAAAATGTGCCGCCATGGCACAAAACGATCCGGGAAACCCCTTATCCGCAGCAGACCGCGTTCAGACATCGGGAGGATATTTTATGAAGAAATCAGACGTCCGTCCAGATAAGACATTCACAGTAAACGGCATTGTGGCAGAGTACAATCCGTTCCACAACGGCCACCGCTATCAGCTCGAGGATGCGAAAAGGCAGTCCGGCGCCGATTATACCGTGGTGGTTCTGAGCGGCAATTTCATGCAGCGGGGGACTCCCGCCCTCTTCGACAAATACAAGCGCGCCGAGATGGCGCTTCGGGGCGGGGCTGATCTGGTGCTGGAACTTCCTGCGTTCTACTCCGCCTCCAGCGCGGAATATTTTGCCACGGGCGCCGTGACACTGTTGGACAAGCTCGGCGTGGTGGACTATCTCTGCTTCGGAAGCGAATGCGGGGATCTGGACACGATGCGGCGGATTGCGGGGATCCTGCTTGAGGAACCCGCCGGATACGTCGCCTACTTAAAGCAGTATCTGCGTCAGGGGGCCTCCTATCCCACCGCCCGCACCGCCGCTCTGGTACAGTTCTGCCCGGAGCTGAGCGGCCAGCGGGATGTGCTGAAATCCGCCAACAATATTCTGGGCATCGAATATCTCAAAGCCCTCCTGAGAAGAAACAGCGCCATGAAGCCTGTCACCAGTCTCCGGAACGGCTCCCAATACCATGACCGGATGCTGCGGGCGCAGTTCAGCTCCGCCATGGCGCTCAGACAGGCGCTCTATGACACGCAGGATCCGTCCATGCTCTCCTCTCAGATTCCGGAGCCGGTCTATACGGTTCTCCGCTCTGCCCTGACCCAAAAACGTCCGCTTCAGCTGGACGATTTTTCCGCGCCGCTGCACTATAAGCTCCTGATGGAGGCGGATGCGGGATACGCCGATTATCTGGATGTGTCGGTCGAGCTTTCCGACCGCATCCGCAACAAGCTCTATGATTTCACCAGCTTTCAGGCTTTCTGCGATCTGTTAAAGACCAAGGACATGACCTATACCCGCATCAGCCGCTGCCTGATGCACATTTTATTAGATATGAAAACCGCCGACATGGAGAGCTATCGTCAGGCGGACTACATCGGTTATATCAGGGTGCTGGGATTCCGCAGGGAGGCGGAAGAACTGCTCTCCGCCGCCAAGAAACAGGCCAAAGCCCCTATTTTGTCCAAGCTTGCGGACGCAGCGCAGATTCTGGACGAGACAGGGCTTTCTATGCTGCAAAAAGAGCTTCGTATCAGCGCCGTCTATGAGAGTACCGCCGCGCTAAAATCCGGCTGTCCCATGACGAACGAATACCGAAGCCCTCTCGTCATCTTATAGTTTTATTCTTCGCTAATTCTTAAAGCTGTGGATCGGGGCGGGAATCCTTCCGCCGCGATTCACAAATGCATCGCAGGAGAAAGGATTCACGGGCATGATGGGCGCATAGCCCAGCAGGCCGCCGAATTCCACAGTCTCTCCCGTTCCCTTTCCGACCACCGGAATAATCCGCACCGCCGTCGTCTTCTGATTGACCATGCCGATGGCCATCTCATCTGCGATAATGCCGGAGATGGTGGTGGCTTTCGTGTCTCCCGGCACAGCGATCATATCCAGCCCCACGGAACACACGCAGGTCATTGCCTCCAGTTTCTCAAGGGTCAGCGCCCCCGCGGACACCGCGTCGATCATGCCCTGATCCTCGCTGACAGGGATAAACGCGCCGCTTAGTCCACCCACATAGGAGGACGCCATGACGCCGCCTTTTTTCACCTGATCGTTTAAGAGCGCCAGCGCCGCCGTCGTCCCCGGAGCGCCCGCATATTCCAGCCCGATCTCGCAGAGAATATCCGCCACGCTGTCCCCGATGGCAGGGGTGGGCGCCAGCGACAAATCCACGATTCCAAAGGGAATGTCCAGCATTCGGGAAGCTTCCTGCGCCACCAGCTGTCCCACGCGAGTCACTTTGAAGGCCGTCTTTTTGATCGTCTCGCAGAGTACCTCAAAGTTTTCTCCCCGCACTTTTTCCAGCGCGGTCTTCACCACGCCGGGGCCGCTGACCCCTACATTGATAATCTTATCCGCCTCTGTGACGCCGTGGAACGCCCCTGCCATAAACGGATTATCGTCGGGAGCGTTGCAGAACACCACGAGCTTGGCGCAGCCGAGGGAATCCTGCTCCTTGGTGCGCTCCGCCGTCTCCTTGACGACCTCGCCCATGAGTTTCACCGCATCCATATTGATTCCGGTGCGGGTGGAACCGAGATTGACGGAACTGCACACCCGTTCCGTGGAGGACAGCGCCAGCGGGATGGAGCGGAGCAAAAGCTCGTCCGCAGGGGTCGTCCCCTTGCTCACCAGCGCGGAATAACCGCCGATAAAGTTCACGCCCACCTCGTGAGCCACGTCGTCCAAAACCTTCGCCAGATAGGCGAAATCCTCCTCTGATTTGCACGCCGCGCCGCCCACCAGCGCGACGGGCGTCACGGAGATACGCTTGTTCACAATGGGAATCCCGAACTCTCTGGAAATCTCCTCCCCGGTCTGTACCAGATTGTGCGCCGCCCCGTAAATCTTTTGCCGCATCTTCTCCCCCAGACGGCGCAGATCAGAATCAATGCAGTCCATCAGGCTGATGCCCATGGTGATGGTGCGCACGTCGAGATTTTCCTTCTCGATCATCTCGTTTGTCTCAAGCACTTCATATTGATTAATCATAGTGAAAGCCATGTCCTTTCTGATGTGAATCTTGCTGATAGAAATTCTGCCGATAGGAATTCTGCCAATCCTTTAGATCCTGTGCATTTTGTCGAAGATCTCTTCCTTCTGGCACTTGATGACCACCCCGATCTCCTCCCCCAGCGCGGCCAGATCGTCCGCCATATCACCGAAGACTTTTGTGGAATTGTTGGTGTCCACGATCATCATCATATTAAAATAATCCTGCACGATGGTCTGGGAGATGTCCAGAATATTGATTCCGTTCTCCGCCAGATATGTACATACCTTTGCGATAATGCCTACTGTGTCTTTTCCTACTACCGTGATAATGGTCTTTTTCATATTCTCTCCGTTTCCGTACCCGCAGGTACTTGTCTCGATTGTCCGAGCTGCCGTCTGCTTCCTACGCAATCCTGATCGCCGGCGTAGGTTCATTGCGCTTTGCCACCTGCATGGGGAAATCGTCGGCGCGGTAGGGATTGTCCCCCAGCGTGATCTCCATGCGCACCGCCTCGTAGGCCAGTTCCGGCAGATTGTTCTCCTGACTCAAATGTCCCAGCAGAATCGCCTGAAGGCCGTCATGCAGCACGCGGCTCAAAAGCCTGCCCGAATTTTCGTTGGACAAATGTCCTCTGTCCCCCAGAATCCGCTGTTTTAAATAATAGGGATAAGAGCCGACCTGCAGCATGTTCACGTCGTGGTTTGCCTCCAGCAGAAGCACGTCCATCCCCCGCAGACAGTCCACCGTATAATCCGTAAAATGCCCCAGATCCGTACAGATTGCCGCCTTCTTTCGCCCATAGGACACGCGGTAGGCCACCGGCTGCGCCGCGTCATGGGAGATTTTCATGGGATTGACCGTGAGGTCTTTGATGGCCAGCTTCTCGTCCTCTTTGACTTCCCGAAACAGCGCTTCGTCTATCCTGCCCACAGAACTCATGGAGCGGATGGCGTCTATGGTTCCTCTGGTAGCGTAAATGGGAATCCCGTATTTGCGGGCCATAACGCCTAAACCGTTAATGTGATCCGCATGTTCATGGGTCACCAGAATGCCGTCGATATCCCGCCCCGTGAGTCCCAGTTCATTCAAACCGCTCTCCGTCCTCTTGCCGCTGATTCCCACATCCACCAAAAGATGCGTGGCGTCGCTTCCCACATAGATACAGTTTCCGCTGCTCCCGCTGGCGATACTGCATAGTCTCATGATTTTTTCCCGCTTTCCTCCCAGTAGATTTCAATGACGTCCCCGTCCGCCAACACTTCCATATAATCCGCATTGTGGCCGTTTAGGCGCGTCATGATCGTTCTTCCTCTGGAATCTTTCAAATCAAAGTCGATATAATCAAACACATCCACAAACACATATTCCTGCTTGCCGTTCATCGTCACGAACTGGCCGTTCGCCATGACCTTCACTTCCCGGCCCGCCGCAGTCCCGCCTCCCGGGGAAGCGCTCCCCGCATCGGTTCCGCCTGCATTGACGGCTCCGCCCGCCGCATGTCCCGGATCCTCTCCCGCCGCTTCCTCTTGATCGTCCGTCCGGGAATCCTCAGAAGAACCGGACGCTTCCGCAAACGCCTCCCCTTCCTCCTGAATATCCCGCCTAAACGCCGCCGTCTCCATGGCCCAGCCGCCGTCCATATCCCAGCTCACCGTAAAGTTTTCATAAACTCTGGTATCGGATCCCGCCGGCGTATCGTTGACCCGGATGCCGCTGCCGAGCGGCACATCCAAGAGACCCGCCACCTCCGCCACGGTATAAGAATTCTGCACCCGGATCTCGTCGTCTTCCCGAATCTGATAGAACTCGTTCTCCCGGACGCCGTTTACCTCCGCCGTCTTGGGCAGATCAATTTTGGCGCCGTTTACATAGACATGCAGCTGCTCGGAGAGTTCCGGGAGCCTTCCGAGTTCCTGCGTCCCCGGCTCGCCCACGGTGGAAGCGGTTACCCGGATCACGTCGCCGCTGTGGATCTGGGTGTGGAGATCCGCCGGATCCCCGTTTAATTGAATGACTGCCGCCTCGCCCTGACTGCCGCGGGTCATGCGGGATTTTCCGTTGACCGTATAAGTCAGTGCTTTTCCCCGCTTGGGGAAGAGATCCTCATTGGTAAACTGCGCCTGCATGGCGGCGTCCGCCACGGACAGCCGCCCGTTATCGTAAAGTTTCATGCGGATATCGTTAAACTCTACAAAAATAAAATTATTGCTCTGTTCGTAAAAGCTCAGACAGATTCCGATGGGCGTCACCATCAGGGAATCCGCCTGTGCGTTCTCCAGTTCAAAGACGATGTTCTGCATCACTTCCCTGCCCCGGATGGCCACGCGTTCCTTGGCAATGCCGAGATCCTTGGCCAGCGCCTCCGTATAGCCGGAAATCATGCCGCCGCCGCCCACCACGAACACCGCGCTGACCGACTTATCCCCGTTTAATTCCTTGATACACCGAGAGACTTGATGGGTCATGTCTTCCACGGCGTCCCGCAGAACCTCCTCCACCTCCTCGGCGCTGATGCGCTGCGGCAGTCCCATAATATCCTGATATTCGATCCACTCCTCGGTCCCCGCCTGCCGCTTGATCCTCTCCGCCGTCTCAAAATCCACCAGACAGTGCTGCACCAGAAGATCCGTCAGGCTGTCCCCCGCCACGGGAATCATGCCATAGGCCGTGATGGTCCCCTCCTTCGTGACGGAGATATCGCTGGTACCCGCCCCCACGTCCACGAGAGCCATGTTCAGCATCCGGAACTTTTCCGGAATGGCCACCTGAATGGCGGCGATCGGCTCCAGCGTCAGATTGGCCACATGCAGCCCCGCGGACTCCACCGCCTTATACAGTCCGTCCACCACGTCGTCAGGCAGGAACGTGGCAATCAGATCTGCCGCGATAGTCTTGGCCTTATGCCCCTCCAGATTACCAATCTGATAACCGTTCATATAATAGCGCATAGGCGTATAACCCACACAGTAAAACTTCAGATCCGTGTCGTTGGTCTTCTGAAACTCCTCATAGGCCAGCTCCACACCCAGCGTGGACAGGGCATAAATATCCTCATCCGTGATCTCTTTCTCGCTCTCGAAACCGATTTCCGCCGTGATCGTGACCGTTCGCAGCACACGCCCCGCCGCGGCGATGCACACCTCCGTGAGACTGCGGTTTAAATCCTCCTCCAGCTGCCTTTTCACGGCCTGTACGGTCTCTCCTACCTTGCCGATGTCATGGATCTGGCCGTCCAGCATCGCTCTGGTCTCATGTTCCCTCGCTCGCTGCGCCAGCACATGAAATTTGCCGCCATTTAAATACCCGACGGTTCCCACGATACTCCGCGTGCCGATGTCCAGACCGAATACCAGTTGTCCCTGATTTTCCCTGAGTTCATTTAATCCCGCCATGAAAAATCCTCCAATTTTTTATCGATTTGGCGAAAACTTTCCTCCAGTCCGCCGCTATTGTCGATCACAAAATCACAGCTTGCCCGGAACTGCTCCTCTGAGAGCTGTCTGTCCATAATGCGGGCGGTCCTCTCCGCGCTGTACTGCCTGCTCCGGGCCAGACGGCTCCGCCGCACATCCTCATCCGCGTAGACATACCAAAGCTCGTCCGCAAGCTCCCGGTAACCCGCCTCGATCAACAGCGCCGCCTCCACAAAAAACAGCTCCACCGCCGGGTTCTTCCGCGCCTCCTCCAGCCTCTGCAGCAGATACGCCCGCACCGCCGGGTGGAGAATGCCGTTCACCTGCTCTAAAAGGATCTCGTCCCCAAAGATCCGCTCCGCCATGGCCGCTCGGTCAATCTCCCCGTCGGGGCGCAGAACGCCGTCCCCGAGAAGCGCCGTCAGCCGCTCATAGCAGGGCGTTCCCTTCTTTTTTACCAGATGTGCCACCTCGTCCGCCAGATAGATCTCGCAGAGATAATGTTTTTGAATATATGCCAACAGCTCCGATTTGCCGGCTCCCACACCGCCGGTAATGCCGATAAAGCGCATGGTTTTCCCCCTGTCAGGCTACTTGGCCTCATACCAGCTCGCGCCGGTGTGTACGTCCACCTCCAGCGTCACCGAAAGTTCCGCCGCGGCTTTCATATGATGCACCAGAAGCTCCCGCACCTGCTCCACCTCGTCCTCCGCCGTCTCGATCAGCAGTTCGTCATGCACCTGCAGAATCAATCTGGAGCGGAGTCCCGCGCTGCGCAGCGCTTCCCAGACCCGGATCATGGCGATTTTGATGATATCCGCCGCGGTTCCCTGAATGGGCGAATTCATGGCCACGCGCTCCCCGAAGGAACGCTGCATGAAATTGGAGGAAGAAAGCTCCGGCACCGGACGCCGTCTGTGGAACATCGTGACCGCATACCCGTCCCGCTTGGCGTCCTCCACCAGCCGCTCCAGAAACTCCTTGATCCCGGGATAGGTGGCAAAATACTGTTCGATATACGCGGCGGCTTCCTTTCTGCTGATGCTCAGATCCTGACTCAGCCCAAAGGAACTGATGCCGTACACGATGCCGAAATTCACCGCCTTGGCATTGCGCCGCTGAAGCTCCGTGACCTCCTCGAACGGGGTGTGGAACACCTTGGAGGCTGTGATCCGGTGGATGTCCTCGTCCATCCGGTAAGCCTCGATCAGCTGCTCGTCCCCGGACATATGCGCCAGCACGCGAAGCTCGATCTGCGAGTAATCCGCGTCCAGAAAGACAAATCCCTCCCGGGGGACAAACACCTTGCGCAGTTTCTTGCCAAGCTCCGTTCTGGTGGGGATATTCTGCAGATTCGGTTCCGTGGAACTGATACGCCCCGTGGCCGTGATGGTCTGGTTGAAATTGGTGTGGATCCGTCTGTCCGCACCGATATAAGCCGAAAGTCCGTCCGCATAGGTGGACTTTAATTTCACAAGGCCGCGGTATTCCAGAATGTCCTTTACGATGGGATAATCCACGGAAAGCTTTTCCAGCACATCCGCCGCCGTGGAATATCCGGTCTTGGTTTTCTTCCCGCCGGGCATCCCCAATTTGTCAAACAGGATTTCCCCGAGCTGCTTGGGCGAATTGATATTGAACGTCCCCCCTGCCTGTTCATGGATGGAACGCTCCAGTTCGCCGATCCGGTCCACCAGCGCTTCCCCGTAGGCCGCAAGCTCCTCCTTGCGAACCTCCACGCCCTCGCGCTCCATATCGTAGAGAACCAGCGAAAGGGGCATCTCGATCTGATGCATCAGCTCGTCCATCTGTGTCTCCGCAAGCTTCCGCTCCAGAAGCTCCGCCGCCTGCAGCGCCACATAGGCTCCGCGCCCGCAATAATTCTTGCAGGTTTCCGGCTCCTCTTCCATGACCTCGGAGATCCTTCTTTTGCCGAAAAGCTCCGACGCCGCGGGCATCGGCCGGTGCAGGTACTCTACGGCCACAGCCTCGTAATCATAGTCGTTTTTCAAAGGATTTAACAGATATGCCGCAATTAAAATATCAAAATACCGCTGTGTCCCATCCTGCGCAAGATACGCATATTCCCGCTTGATGTCAGGGGTGGCGATCCGAGTGCGGGCCGACAATGTCTTTAAGATCTCCCGCATCTTTTCCGTCTCGTCCCGCTCCTCCACAGGCTCGTCAAATAGAGACAGTTGTCCCTCTTTGACCGTCTGCGCGGACGGCGCATAAAAATACGTCTCCTCCCCGGAAAGAGAAACCGCCGCGCCAAGCAGCCTTCCCTCCTCCTGTAACAGAAACAGACCGACCTGCGGAAGCCCTCCCGCCCGCCCGGCCAGCTGTTCAAACTCCTCCAGCCCGGACAGCGTCCGAATCCCCGGATCCGTCTGTTCCCCTGCAGCCCGTCTGGCTTTGTCAAAACGCCCCAGCAGATTCTTGAATTCCAGTGTGCGGAACAGCTCATACGCCTCGGGCGTATCATAGTCTCCCACCTGCGCCGCCTTATAGTCAAGCTCCAGCTCGCAGTCCGTCTTGATGGCCGCAAGCTTCCTGCTCAAATCGGCCAGCTCCCGGTTGGCCTCCAACGATTCCCGCACGGATTTCTTGGACACCTCCGCCACATGGGCATACAGATTTTCCAGCGAACCGTACTCCACCATCAGCGCCGTGGCGGTCTTCTCCCCCACCTTGGGTACGCCGGGAATATTGTCCGCGGTATCTCCCATCAACGCCTTCAGGTCAATAAACTGCTCCGGCGTCACCTGATAGGCGGCAAGCACATCCGCCGCATAATAATCCTCTATCTCCGTGCCGTTTCTCTTCGTCTTGGGAATCCTGATTTTGATGCGCTCCGTGGCGATCTGCAGAAGATCTCTGTCGCCCGACACTAAAGACACCGCCATGCCGTCCCGCTCCGCCTTCTTCGCCAGCGTCCCCAGTATGTCGTCCGCCTCCAGCCCGGCCTGCTCCATAATGACAATGTGCATGGCGCGCAGCACCTCTTTCATCACGGGCACCTGCTCCCTTAGTTCCTCGGGCATCGGCTTTCTCGTACCCTTGTACGCCTCGTACATCTGATGCCGGAACGTGGGCGCATGGACGTCAAAAGCCACCGCCAGATACTCCGGCTTCTCCTCCTCCAGAATTTTGAACAGAATGTTCAGAAACCCATAGACCGCGTTGGTGTGAAGCCCCGCGGCGTTGCTTAAGTCCGGCACCCCGTAAAACGCCCTGTTCAAAATACTGTGTCCGTCTATCAAAACAAGTTTTTTCATATTCTCTTCTTATTTCCTTCCGAATTCCGCCTTCTCAAATCACAAAAAAATCCAGAGGAGAAATCCCACAACCAGCGCAATGGCAAGCGTCTTCAGCCCGGCTCCCAGATAGAGGACTACCGAGCGGAACTTCACACGGTTTTTCGCCTCCGCCAGTCGGCTCTCCAGCTCCGTCTGCAGATCAAACGCGTCGCCCTCCTCCAGACGCAGCATTCCCTCCGTCACAAGGAACTGGATCACCAGCTCTTCATGACACTCGCTGCAAGTCTCCATATGCTCGCAAAATTGTTTTAATGTGAGAAAATCCAGCTCCCGTTCCAGAAAGGCGGGAATCTGTTTCTCAAAATCTTTACAAGTCATATCTCCCCCTGCGTGGTTTCAGAATCAATGCACATATATTTATACTATACAACAATTTCCATGAAAAATAAACATGAAAAAGCGAAGAAAAAATATCTTGCCAAGAATAGCATTCTGTGTTAAAATATTTCTTGTTCTTGGAATATCTGTCCTACCCTGAGCCGGCGTGTCGGAATGGCAGACGAGGCAGACTCAAAATCTGTTGTGGGCAACCACGTGCGGGTTCAAGTCCCGCTGCCGGCAGTTTACGATGTGAAATCAGCCTTTGGCTGGTTTCTTTTTATTCTCTTTTGATTGTCTATACATCCAAAAAAGCCATTGCACCTCTCGTTCCGCGCAATGGCTCTCCCGTCAGACCGTCTTAGGATCTGTTTCCGGCCGCTCTATCCTATATCCGCCGCATCCGCACGGTGATATCGTTTCCCGCAGCCTCCACCTCTCCCATGCTTCCCACAATCAGTGGCATCATAGGCGGCAGATGCCCCAGATCCACGTCCATGACCACGGGTACCTGTTTCTTCCCCGCCACTTCCAGCACGGCGTCGTAGGCGTCCAGTCCCATCAGCTCCTGCCCTATACACAGCGGCCTGCCGATCAGGAATCCGTTCACATGCTCAAACCATCCGGCCTCCTCCATCTGCCACATGGCTCTGCGAATGCCGAACACATTCAAATCGCAGGACTCCAGAAACCAGATAATTCCGTCCTCCCTGTACCGCTCCACAAACGCCTTCGTCCGGTCGAACCGCGTTCCCAACAGATTGACCAGACAGTCCATGCAGCCGCCCAGAAGCCTGCCGCTCATCCGCACGCTCCCCGCGCCCGCCGCCTCCCGGCCCACAAACGTTTTCAAAACCCGCCGCTCGGTCACATGATAGGGTGTAAGCGGATCTTCCCCCTCTTCCGATTCCCGCTCCCATTTCTCATATCCGGCCACCGCATCCTGCTTCCCCGCAAGAAGCGCCATGGCGTCCCATAAGGAATCATGCCACGGCACACGGCCGAACGCCGGGGCGCAAGGCCCGTAGACCGACGCCGTATCGCACAGCGTCGCCAGCAGATAAGTAAAATTTGTATTGTCCGAATATCCCATATACCACTTCGGCTCGGCCGCCTTGATGCGCGCAAAATCCAGCTGGGACAAAACCTCGCACATCAGCTCCCCTCCGCCGCAGGAAATCAGACAGTCATTCTCCCCGCTGCAATAATATGCCGCCAGCTCCTCCGCACACTTTGCCGGTGTGCTGCTGATCCCCACGCCGTCTCCCGCATAGCAGTTCGGCCCCAGATCCAGCGCATAGCCCTGCTCCCGGAATTGTTTCTGCGCATTTTCAAACCGACTCCGGTAAGGCTCGGTTCGGCAGCCGAAGGAAGGCGCCACAAACCCGATGGTCCCGCCCGGGGAAAGATTTTTGGGATATCTCATACGCTCTCCTTTTGCAGTTTTTCAAAAATATCAAAACAGTCAAACGTGGCAAAGTAGTCCTTGGGCGTCTCCGCGCGACGGATCAGTTCCACGCTGCCGTCCTCCTTGAGCAGAAGCTCCGCAGATTTTAATTTGCCGTTATAATTGTATCCCATGGCAAAACCGTGGGCGCCGGTGTCGTGAATCGCCAGATAATCGCCCACCGCGATCTCGGGCAGTTCCCGGTCAATGGCAAATTTGTCGTTGTTCTCGCACAGTGAACCCGTCACGTCATACAGATGGTCGCAGGGCCGGTTTTCCTTGCCCAGCACCGTAATGTGATGATAGGCTCCATACATGGCGGGGCGCATGAGATTTACCGCACAAGCGTCCACACCGATATACTCTTTGTGGGTGTGTTTTTCGTGTAATACCCGCGTCACCAGATGCCCGTAAGGCCCCGTCATGAAACGCCCCAGCTCCGTGTAAATCGCCACATCCTCCATGCCCGCGGGAACCAGAATCTCCTCGTACACCTGCCGCACGCCCTCGCCGATGGCCCGGATATCATTCGGCTCCTGATCCGGCCGATAGGGAATGCCGATGCCTCCGGACAGATTGATAAACGCTATATGCGCCCCCGTCTCCTCCTTCAGCTTGACGGCCGTCTCGAACAGGGTTCTCGCCAGCGTGGGATAGTATTCGTTGGTCACGGTGTTGCTGGCTAGAAACGCATGGATCCCGAAATGCTCCACACCTTTCTGCTTCAAAATTCGGAACCCTTCAAACAGCTGCTCCGTGGTAAAACCGTATTTGGCGTCCCCGGGATTGTCCATGATGCTGTTGCTGATCGAGAAATATCCGCCTGGATTGTATCGGCAGCTTAAAGTCTTGGGCAGAGCGCCGATGGTCTTCTCCAGAAACGCAATATGGGTGATGTCGTCCAGATTGATGGTCGCGCCGATTCTGGCCGCATAGGCAAACTCCTCCGCAGGCGTGTCGTTGGAAGAAAACATGATATCCTCCCCTTTGACTCCCATGGCGTGCGCCAGCATCAGCTCCGTCTTGGAGGAACAGTCACAGCCGCAGCCGTACTCCCGCAAAATATTGATCAAAAAGGGATTGGGCGTCGCCTTGACCGCAAAAAATTCCTTGTAGCCCTTATTCCACGAAAACGCCTCCCGCAGAGCCTGCGCGTTGGCGCGGATTCCCTTCTCGTCATAGATATGGAACGGCGTGGGATAGGTCTTCACGATCTCCTCAATCATCTCTTTTGTGACAAACGCTTCTTTTTTCATGGCGTACCTTCCTGATTTTATCTTGTTGTTTCTTTTTGTTTCTTTATTTCCCTATGATTTCTTTGTTTCTCTTTGTTTTCTTTATTTCCCTTTGATTTCTTTGTTTCCTTTGCTTCCTTTATTTTCTTTTGTTTTTTATTTTCTTTGTCTCACTTTATCTCTTTTTATTCAGGTGATTGCGAAACGATATTTTTCGGAATCCAAATTGTGCAGATTGTATATTCATAAGCAGACCCTAGCGAACCGTTGGCACTTAGGCGCTGTATTTTAGCGCCTTATGTGCCACTACGGTGAGGTGAGAGCGAAAGCGTGTCTGCGTTGAATGTGCAATTTGCACAATGACCCTCTACGAAATGTAGCGTTTCGCAAACATCTATCTCTTTTTATCTTGAAGATGCTGTCGATCTTTTCGTCTGCTTTCCGCAGGCTTTGTTTTAGCTTTATGGATTTAGGGATTTTTTAAGTTTGGGTTTCCCCGTCCCGCTCACAGGAGATGCGCCCGCAGCTCCTCGCCAGACAGCGGACTCAGATCGGCGGGAGCCACGTCGAACACCGTCTTACAGCCGCTGACGCCCCGCTGGTTCATGCGGTAGGCCGCTCTGGCATAGGCTGCCAGCACACAGGCCGTGAACTCCGGATTGGAATCCAGCTTCAGGCTGTACTCAATCACATGATTATGCTCTCCGTTCTTTCCGGTTCTCCCCGTGCGCAACACGAAACCGCCGTGGGGAATCCCCGCGTGATCCCGCTCAAGCTCCTCCTCGGAAATAAAGTGTACGGTGGTATCATAATCCGCAAAATAGTTGGGCATCGTTTTGATCTGCTCCTCAATCCGGCTCAGATCCGCACCGTCCTCCGCCACCACAAAACACTCTCTTGTATGCTTCTGTCTGGTAGTCAGCTCAGGATTCTCACAGGCTCTCACGGACGCCAGCGCCGCATCCACGGGAATCGTGTACTGCTTGGCGTTCTTCACCCCCGCAATCCGGCGGATAGCGTCGGAATGTCCCTGGCTCACGCCCTTGCCCCAGAACGTATAGTCGTTGCCGTCCCGCAGAATGGCATTGGCATACAGCCGGTTTAAAGAGAACATCCCCGGATCCCAGCCCACGGAGATCATGGCGACCTTGCCGCCCGCCTTGGCCGAAGCGTCCACCTTCTCAAAATGTTCGGGAATTCTGGCATGGGTGTCAAAACTGTCCACCACATTGAAGAGCTTCGCATACTCCGGCGTCTGTCCGGGCAGATCCGTGGCGGAACCGCCGCAGAGAATCAACACATCCAGCTTCCCCTGCATATTTTTCAGCTCGTCCGCATGATACACGGGTACACCGCTCTGCGTCTTCACGCTCTCCGGCTGTCTGCGGGTGAAAACCGCTGCAAGCTCCATGTCGTCGTTTTGAGCTACGGCGCACTCCACGCCCCTGCCCAGATTTCCATACCCCAAGATTCCGATTTTCATATTTTGTTTCCTTTCTTCTATTCTTCTATGCTAGGCAATTGCGAAACTTCAGCTTAAGTAATCCGAATTGTGCAAATTAGAGCGTCTCTCAACACGAAATATTTTCAATCTGCCAGTCTATAGGTTCCACGCCCCTCTCCCGCAGAAACGCATTGGTTCTGCTAAAGGGCCTGCTCCCAAAAAATCCTCTGTATGCGGAGAGCGGACTCGGATGAGGCGCCTCCAGAATCAGATGATTGGGATTGTCCAACATACTCTTTTTCGCCTGTGCGGGCTTTCCCCACAAAATAAACACAATGGGCCGGTTCTGCGCATTCAGCGCGCGGATCGCCGCATCCGTAAACTCCTCCCAGCCCTGTCCGTGATGGGAGTTGGCTCTGTGCGCCCGCACCGTCAGCACGGTATTGAGCAACAGAACACCCTGTTCGGCCCATTTTACCAGATAGCCATTGTTGGGGATATAACACCCCAGATCGTCCTGCAATTCCTTATAAATATTCACCAAGGACGGCGGGATATCCACTCCGGGCTTCACCGAAAAACACAGCCCATGCGCCTGTCCCGGCTCATGATAGGGATCCTGCCCGATGATCACCACCTTCACATCGCCGAGAGGCGTCAGATGAAACGCATTAAAAATATCGTCCGAGGGCGGAAAAATCTGCGTGGTATTGTATTCCTGTTTGACGAATTCATACAGTTTCCGATAATAGGGTTTCTTAAATTCCGCTCCCATGGCGGGAAGCCAGTCATTGTCTATCATCATAGCCGAACCGCCACCCCCTGTCCGCGCAAATACTCTTTCACCTGCCGGATTTCCAGTTCCTTATAGTGAAAGAGGGACGCCGCCAGCGCCGCATCCGCTCCCGCATCCACAAGCGCCTCCTTAAAATGTTCCGGGCGGCCCGCCCCGCCGGAGGCGATCACCGGAATGCCCACGGCCTGTGCAATGGATTTGGTCAGTTCGATGTCGTATCCTTCCTTGGTGCCGTCGCCGTCCATACTGGTGAGCAGAATCTCTCCCGCCCCCAGACGCTCCGCCGTCATCGCCCATTCCACGGCGTCCATCTTCATATCCACCCGTCCGCCGTTTTTATAGACTGTCCAGCCGCTCTGATCCGCCCGCTTTCTGGCGTCGATCGCCACGACCACGCACTGGCTGCCGAACTTGTCCGCCGCATCACTAATCAGCTGCGGATTCATAATGGCGGCCGAATTGACGGACACTTTGTCCGCACCCTCCCGCAGAATCATCTTAAAATCTTCCACAGTGCGGATGCCGCCGCCCACGGTGAAAGGGATAAACACTTTCCCCGCCACCTGCCTCACCCACGCAAGCTGCGTGGAACGGTTGTCCGAGGATGCGGTGATATCCAGAAACACCACTTCATCCGCGCCCTCCTTGTCATATGCCGCCGCCACGTCCGCCGGATCTCCCGCATCCCGCAGATTTACAAACTGAACGCCTTTTACCACCCGACCGTCCTTCACGTCCAGACAGGGAATGATCCTCTTTGTATGCATGTCAGTCCCGTCCTTCCTTTGCCACACGGACAAAATTTTGCAATATTTTAAGCCCCGTCCCGGAACTTTTCTCCGGGTGGAACTGGCAGGCGAACAAATTTCCCTGCTCCACCGCAGCGTGAATCAAAGTGCCGTACTCCGTGACCGCAGCCACCGCCGCGTCCTCATCGGCTTTTAAATAATAAGAATGCACAAAATAGACATAGCAGTCCTGCGGCAGTCCCTGAAACAACCTGCTCGGGCGGGGAAAATGCAGATTGTTCCATCCGATATGAGGTACCTTCAATCCGCCGTCGCCGGGAATTCTGAGGATTTTCCCCTTCAAAAGGCCAAGACCCTCCACCCCCGGGCATTCCTCGCTCTCCTCAAACATCAGCTGCAGCCCGAGACAAATGCCCAGAAAGGGAATCTGCCTGTCCACACATTCGCGGATCACCGATACAAGATCGTAATCACATAGTTTCCCCATCGCGTCGCCAAAAGCGCCCACCCCGGGCAGAATCACACCGTCCGCCGAGAGAATGATCTCCCTGTCTCTCGTGATGACCGCCTCTTCCCCCAGATATTGCAGCGCCTTTTCCACGCTTCGTATATTTCCCGCATCATAATCTATGATCGCAATCATCCTACCGGCCTCCGTTATTCTCCGGAAACTGTTGCTCCTCCGGCAGCATATGGGGCAGATTCACCGTCTCGGGGACTGCGTCTGCGCCTCCCGCAGTAAATCCTTTTCCCTCCGCCGCGGCCGTCACCATCTTTGTGTACTCCACATCGTCCGGCTCCGCTGCAATGGCCTGTGCCTGCGCCTCCGTCAATCCATACTCCTCCTGCAAAATGCCGAGCATCCGGCTGTATACCGCGCTTACCTCTCCGGCGGCATTCCACTGTTCCGCATAACGATACAATGCCTCATAATCATTCACCGCCTGCACCAGAACATCCAAGGCTTCCACCCGCTGTCCTTCGCCGATGAACAATTCATACTCCCGCATCCACAGTCTGATACACAGGATACTCTCCGATTTCCCGAACATTACCTGCTCGGTCTCGTTCAAATTTTTGCCATAAAGCCCCTTGTAGCAGGTCTCGTAATCTTCCTGATAATAAGCCTTTCTGGCAGCCTGCTTCACCGTGAAATCGCCGCCCAGATTCACCAACAGCAGGATCGCCAGCATCACGGTCAGGCAGGCGGCCGCAACGGGAAGAATCTTCTTGAGGGTAATCCGGTTCTTCAGTTCTTCCGGCGTTTTCTCCGGTTTTTCCTTTGGAACTTTCTCCTTTTTCGGCTTCTTGGCCTTCTTCTTTTTGTCGTCCGCAGCTTCGCCTTCTTCTCCGTCTGCGTCCTCGCCGCCGTCCGGGTTCTGGCCTTTTTTGCCTTTCTTGGCCTTCTTGCCTTTCTTTCCCTTCTTGCCGGCCTTTTCTTTATCCATCTCGTCGAGAATATTCTGATTCTCCTCGGAGAGCGGCACATCTTCCGTGCCTTTCTGCGTCTCCTCCTCGTCTTCATCCTCCTCGGTCAGGAAATCCAGAATCTTGGCGAACAGGCCTTTCTTTCCCTGTCCCGCAGGATCTTTTGGCTCCTCAATCTCCTTCTCCCGGATGAGATTTTCCACTTCCTCGCTCCCGGCCACTCCCAGCAGACTGTCCATGTCGGACATGTCGTCGGCCTCTATGTTTTCCGGAATCGGCTGGCGGTTCTGCGCCGCCTCATCCGGCGGCGCGCCGTCCGGGCTTTCTGCCGAAGCGGGCGGGACATCTGTTTTCTTTCCCTGCTTTTTCGTCTTTTTGGCCTCTTTGGCAGCTTTCTTGGCAGCGGCTTTCTCCTCTTTCGCCCGCTTCTTTTCCAAGGCTTTCTTCTGGCGTTCGCTCATTTCCGCATTCTCTTCTGCCGCATCTTCCGCGCTTCCGGCGTCCTCCGGCACACCCTCCCCGCGTTCGGCTGCGTCCGCATCCTCCCGCATCAGGGAAGCCACGCTCTCGTCCACCGCTTCATTGTTATCCGATTTGAGAAGCAGATTCTGAATATCCTGCAGATCGTCGTCTCCCGGCGTCGTTTCCGCCAAAAGACTCATCAGATCATCCTCCGGGGCATTCTGATCCACCGCCTGAGCAGCTTCCTCCCGGCTCGCTTGAAGCAGACGCTCAATCTCCTCCTCGGACATTGCGCCGCCCTCCTCGAAATCCGTCTCGTCCTGATCCAGATTGCGCAGCAGCTCCTGAACCGACGCCGTCTCCTGATCCGGTTCGAGATCAGCCGATAACGGATCCTCATCCGGCGCTTCCATTGCGGCAAGTTCTTCCATTGCAGATTCTGTCACTACGGCATGCTCTTCCGGAATAGGAATAACGGGCGTTTCTTCCATAACAGGTGTTTCTGTTAGACCAACCCCTTCCATAACAGCCGTTTCTTCTATAATGGGGCCTTCTTCCATAACAGGTGTTTCCGCCACAGCAGGCTCATCTGGGATAACGGGTGTTTCTGCTATAACGGGTTCTTCTTCCATAACGGGTGTTTCCGCCACAATGGGTTCCTCTTCCATAACAGGTGTTTCTGTTATAATAGGCTCCTCTATCATAACAGGTGTTTCCGTTATAACGGGTTCTTCCGGAATAACAGGCGTTTCTGTTACAACCGGTTCCTCCGCCATCTTCCACGCCGCATCATCCTCCGGCAGATCCGCCACCATTCTCTCCAGCATGGTTTCTGGATTTTCTCCGGCTGTCAAGATTCCCGGCATATTTCCGGCGGCGCCCATATCGCCCCATACATCTCCCGCCACATTTCCCATGCTTGTGACGCCCGGGATTCCCGTACTGCCCATACCGCTCTGATTGAGCATATTCTCAATCTCCTGCAGGCTGCTCATGTCCAACAGGCTCTCAATATCGGGCATATCCTCCATTTCCAACAGGGCGTCGCCGTCCTGCAGCGTTTCCTGACTGCCGGAACTCTTCCCCATCATCTCATTTAACATCTGCTCTAAACGTTCTTCCTGCGAAGGCATTATGACGTCCTCATCTTTCTCTGTTTTTATGAAATATTTGATGCCGTAAGCCCTTCTAAAAACAAAGGGTCTTCTTTATAGTTTAACACAGGTTTCGCAGCCAATCAATCGCATTCTTTGGAATTGCCTCTCCTTTTTCCGCCAATTCCTCCGTCAGCTGATACAGATTCTCGTTTATCCGGTAGAATTTCGCCTTTTGATTAAAATACGCCGCCTTCTCAAAAGGAAAACGAATCACCGAAGGAAACTGCATCCCCACGCCCAATTCCAAAACCGTCAGCTTTTTGTTCAGCGTTCCCTGCAGCCATTTCATATAGCGGCTCCATTCCGTCAGATACCCGTTTTCATCGTAACGCACCGCATAAATATTATTCGGTTCCCGCCGCTCCCCGCAGACGCCGCAGACTCCCACACAGCGGGGCGCTTCCCGCTCCTCTCCGGCCGTCAACGCTTCACGCCAGCCCGCAAGTTTCCTCAGCATCTCCTGCCGCTCCGCATCATCCACCGCCTGCAGATTCCGCTCACAGGAACTGCCGCACTGCATCCGCAGATCCGAGCCGCACGGCATCACCAGCCTTCCCTCCCGCCACGGCGCCTGTGCTACAACGGCATTGGTGGACACCGACACCACAAAATAGTTTTTCTGCTCCAACAATTCGGAAAGCTTTTGCAGTCCCGCCGCACAGTTCCCGACCGTTTCCCCTCGAAACAGGCGCTGCCATACCGGAATCAGGGAACGCTGTCCGGAATCGGCGAGCAGTTCCCGCCCGCGAAGGTATTCCGGCCTCTTGCGGAACGCTTCCGTGTCGTCAAATTCCTCTCCCAGCCCCACCAGAATCATTTCCGCCTCTTCAAGATCATCCCAAAACGCCGTTCCCGCCACCTGCTCTACTCCTCCCCTGCGGCAGTTCACACCGCCGCGTCTTCTGTTCAGGCAATTCCGCCAAAAAAGCTGGGAAGCATCCCAGCTTTTTGTTCCGTTCCACACCATGCCGCCCTGTGGTACGCATCCGGCTTTCCCATGGCGCCCCCGTCTGCGATCAGTCAGTTAAGTGTCTCGTCATCACCAGTTCGTCAACCACTCTCACCAGATTGCCGATCTCCGGCTTGGAAAGCTGGGCGTCCGCTCCCAATGCGTTTCCTTTCCTCTTCATCTCCTCGTTTACAAGGGAGGAGAAAATAATCACCGGAATATCCGCCGTCTCGGGATCTTCCTTCATCAGTTTCGTGAGATGATGTCCGTCCATCTCCGGCATCTCAATATCCGTAATCAAAACCCGCACATGCTCATGCAGCGTGCCGTCGTTCTTGCACTGGCACACAACGTCATATGCCTTCTGCCCGTTCTCCGTATGGATCAAATTGTCATATCCCGCATTCTTCAGGGAATCCACAATCAATTTGTTCAGAAGCGGCGAATCCTCCGCAATCAAAATCGGCACATCGCTTCTGCCTCGCTCTCCCAGATCCGCAATCTCCGAAAGTTTCAGCCCCGTCTCCGGATTGATATCCGTGACAATCTTCTCGAAATCCAGAATAATAATCAGCTTGCCGTCCTGCTTGATGATACCGGTGGCCACGCTCTCCTCAGTGGTGGAAATGGTCGCGTCGGGCTTGATGATGTCCCTCCAGGAAACGCGGTGGATGCCCTTTACCTCTTCCACATGAAAAGCAATGTCCAATTTATTAAAGTTCGTGATAATGAACAGTCCGCTGGACGCCGACTCACCCCGCCCAAGACAGTTCTTTAGGTCGATCGCCGTAATCATGATATCGCGGGGCATAAAGATTCCCTCGATACTCGGATGGGAATTGGGAACCGGCGTCACGGGTTGATAGGTGATGATTTCTTTAATTTTGGCAACATTGATACCATAGGAGTTGCCGTCCAATGTAAATTCAAGAACCTCCAGCTCATTTGTTCCGTTTTCCAGCAATATCTTTGTATCCATTTCCTACCTATCCGCGCGCTGCGACACGCTAATCAGCGGTTGAATACGCATTTTTATTCAACCTCCGGCTGCGCCCTCGCAGGCACAGGCCATTCCGTTTGTGAGATATCCTTTCGTTCATTATAACATATTTCGCAAAAAATGGAACTATAAAATCCATAAATTTGTGAAAAATTGTGTAAATTAGAGATTCTCGTTTTGAATGGTCTGAATTAAGTTTTTTCCCTTTATTGCCGTGTCTGTTCCGCATTTCCCGCAACATCCACTCCATATCCTTCGGACTCCAGCAGATATGTCAACCCCAGCACGATGCTTCATTGTCTTCCACAAGTAAAACGCACACAAAATACCGCTCAACCAAATAAGCCGCCAAACATGTCAGTCAGGTTCTGAACCTGATGCCCGGGTTAGTCCATTTGCAAATAACAATTCATAGAATATACGTAAACGATTTAACATATGTGCTAAAAAACAAAACAAAAGAAAACGAGGCAGCCAAAACTGTCTCGCTACGAGATCCTATCGAGGATTATTCTATGCTATACTTTACGCTATGCTATACTTTATGCTATGCTATACTTCATGCTATGTTATACTTCATGCTATGTTATACTTCATCCTATGCTTCGATCTTTCCCGCCTAGACAAAACTTCCGCCTGCGC
>JAMPGV010000033.1 GCA_023663735.1 Muribaculum sp.
CCGAAAAAGGCAACCATAAAAGACTATCAGATGTCGAAATGTTTACTTTTGAACCACATATCAGCATTCCTGATTCCCAATATGGATATAAGATGGAAGATATTTATTATTTTAATAATGGCAGACTGGAACGAATTTAGAAAGCGAGTGGAGGGATATCTTGTATATGGAGGAAATCATATGAAAATACCTAAAATGATTTTGTTTGATTATGGGCAGACATTGATCGCAGAGAAATTTGACGGGTTAAAGGGAACAGAAGCTGTCTTACGGTATGCCACAAGAAATAAGTATCATTTGTCAGCGGAGCAGGTACAAGCCAAAGCAGATGAAATCAATCGGGAGTTTGGGAGATTTGATCCTGAAAAAAGGCATTTATTTCAGATAGAGATACCCAATGCCATGTTTACGCCGTATCTCTATGAATCGCAGGGGATTGAAATAGCATTAAGCAACTCTGAGCTTGATACCGTATTCTGGAATGCCGCCGCTCCGGGAGTCCCGACAGAAGGTATAGAGGAGTTTTTAGGATATTTGAAGAATAGAGGAATCCGCACAGGCGTAATCAGCAATATTTCCTATGCACCCTCTGTAGTTGCCGAGCGTATCAACAGACTGTTTCCGGAAAATACTTTTGAATTTATCATTACCTCAAGTAATTATATGTTTCGCAAACCAAATAAAAGGATATTCGATTTGGCTTTGGAAAAAGCGGAGTTGCAGCCGGAGGATGTCTGGTATATCGGTGATCAGTACGAATGCGATGTGAAAGGTTCCTTAAATGCCGGACTGCTGCCGGTATGGTACATAGGGGCAATCGATTTGCCATATACAATGGAAGAAGGACATTCCATGGATAAAAATATTCTGACAGTGACAGACTGGAACGAATTAAGAAAGCAGATGGAGAAAAATTCCTCCAAAATCAGGAGGAAAAATCCTCCAAGGTTAGGAGGAATGACTGAAATGACAGAGGTTAAATTTTATGAGAGTATAGAGGATGAACTGCTTAGGTTTGCGGTGATTATATCCAAAACACAAAATAAATACATCTTCTGCAAACATAAGGATAGGGATACATGGGAAATTCCCGGAGGACACAGGGAACAGCTTCCTGATGGAAGCCGGGAAAGTATTGTGGATACGGCAAAGCGGGAACTATATGAAGAAACCGGTGCTCTGGAATTTGAAATAAAACCTGTTTGCGTATATTCTGTTACAAAACCGGATCATTTTGATGGCGAGGAATCATTTGGTATGTTGTTTGTTGCTGATATCCAATGTTTTGAAGCAGAATTACATAATGAAATTGAGAGAATTGCAATAATGGATGAATTTCCCAAAAAGTGGACGTATCCCGATATCCAGCCGCATTTGATAAACGAGGCAACAAGGCTGGGCTATTTATAAACTGAGAGGAATTTTCTTATGGGAAAACGAAATAAACGGTTCACCTATTGCCAGCGAGTCCAAAGCACATTGAGAGCAGGGAGTAGTCCGCAATCCATCTTCCGCCACATTGCAGTCAATCCGCAGGATATATCCGTCAAAAGATGGAGTGGTATTTCGATCGACATTTTGATTCGGGACATCTTATCGGAGGTCCGTATATCGGATGTTTTCGCTTTGAGGATAAAATCAAGTTTGTGGAGGCAGTAAAAGAGTTCTTTGGCAAACAGGACGATAATGTTCCTGTACCTGCCTGCTGACTTAGGGAAATTGTCCCCGTGTCGGCAGGCATGATGCATTTATAGGGATAATTATAACACTTATGTGTCAAGAAAAAATACTTGACACACCTCATAAACTGTTGTATGATACACAAGGCGCATAAAATGCCCAAGCGGCAGTTGAATGGGTTCGGATATGGATAAGATTGGAGAAAAGGCGCTGTTGTATGATTTTTACGGGGAACTTCTGACGCCCCATCAGCGCAGCATCTATGAAGATGTGGTATTTCAGGATATGTCTCTGGGTGAGATCGCCGAGGAGCAGGGCATCAGCCGTCAGGGAGTGCATGACCTGATGAAGCGGTGTGATAAGATTTTGCAGGATTACGAGGCAAAGCTTCACCTATTGGAACGTTTTGCAGATGCCAAGGCAAAGCTGTCGGAGATCGTGGAACTGACGCGGTTTGGGCAGCCGGGGCAGGGGGAGGATACCGCCGCGCTGATGCGGCAGATGGAACGCATTAGGGAGCTTGCGGGCCAGCTTCAACGGGATTTGTAGACGGCTGTGATTCCGGATAGGCGCTGAAGGGAATCGGTGCGCTGTATAGGCGATAATTGTTTGGATGATTGAGGATTTTTGGTATGGCGTTTGAAAGCTTGACGGATAAATTACAGAATGTGTTCAAGAATCTGCGGAGCAAGGGACGACTGACGGAGGAGGATGTCCGGGCGGCGCTCAAGGAAGTCAAGATGGCGCTTCTGGAGGCGGACGTCAACTTCAAGGTGGTAAAGCAGTTTGTCAAGACCGTGGAGGAGAGGGCAATCGGTCAGGACGTCATGAACGGCTTGAATCCCGGCCAGATGGTGATCAAGATCGTAAACGAGGAAATGATCGCCCTTATGGGAAGCGAGACCACGGAGATCGCCATGCAGCCCGGCAAATCCGTCACGGTGATTATGATGGCAGGCCTTCAGGGCGCCGGAAAGACTACCGCCACGGCGAAGCTTGCGGCGAAGTTGAAGCAGAAGGGGAAGAAATCCCTGCTTGCGGCCTGCGATATCTACAGGCCGGCAGCCATCGAACAGCTCCATGTAAACGGCCGGAAGGTGGATGTGGAAGTGTTCGATCTGGGTACGGACCATAAGCCCGCGCAGATCGCCCGGGAAGCGGTGGATTATGCGGTAAAGAACGGCCACAATGTGGTATTCCTCGACACCGCTGGACGTCTCCATGTGGACGAGGATATGATGGCCGAACTGCAGGAGATCAAAGAGCAGGTGCAGGTTCACCAGACGCTGCTGGTGGTGGACGCCATGACCGGACAGGATGCGGTGAACGTGGCGAAAGAATTTGACGAAAAAGTGGGCGTTGACGGCGTGATACTGTCCAAGATGGACGGCGACACCAGAGGCGGCGCCGCGCTTTCCATAAAGGCTGTGACGGGAAAGCCCATTCTCTTTGTGAGCATGGGGGAGAAGCTTGCCGATCTGGAACAGTTCTATCCGGACCGCATGGCCAACCGGATTTTGGGAATGGGAGACGTGCTTTCCCTGATTGAGAAAGCGCAGGAGAGCATCGACATTGACGAGGACAAAGGCCGGGAGATGGCCGGCCGCATGAAGAAAGGAAAGTTCGATTTCGAGGACTATCTGGAGAGCATGAAGCAGATGCGCAACATGGGCGGCTTGTCCAGTATCTTGAGTATGCTGCCCGGAATGGGCGTAAAGGCCGGGGATCTGGAGTCTATGATCGATGAGAAGCAGCTAAAGCACATGGAGGCCATCGTCCTCTCCATGACGCAGGAGGAGCGGCGCAATCCCAAGCTGCTCAATCCCCGCAGGAAACACCGGATTGCCAGAGGAGCCGGCGTGGACATCGCCGTGGTAAACCGCTTTATCAAACAGTTTGAACAGAGCCAGAAGCTGATGAAACAGATGGGCGGCGGCAAAGGGAAACGCCATGGCGGCATGTTCGGCGGACTGGGCGGCATGAAGGGCGGATTTCCGTTTTAGGTGAATAGGAGCGGAAGCGCATGGCGCGGAAGTTCTTATCATATACATTATTTTTCATACAAACTATTTTTAAAAAATGGAGGAAAGAACATGGCAGTAAAAATCAGATTGAGAAGAATGGGACAGAAGAAGGCTCCTTTTTATAGAATCATCGTAGCTGATTCCCATTCCCCCAGAGACGGCAGATTCATCGAGGAGATCGGCACTTACGATCCCAGCACCGACCCCAGCACTTTCAAGATCAATGAGGAGCTTGCCAAGAAATGGCTGGCAAACGGCGCTCAACCCACAGAGGTGGTAGGGAAGCTGTTCAAGGCCGCAGGTATCGAGAAATAATAATCTGATCTTCTGGAGGTGGATTATGAAAGATTTGGTGGAAGTAGTTGCAAAGGCACTTGTGGATCACCCGGACGAGGTTGTCGTGACTGAGAAGACGGAGGGTAGAAATATCGTCATTGAACTACATGTGGCTGCCTCCGATATGGGTAAGGTCATTGGCAAGCAGGGCAGAATCGCCAAGGCGATCCGCACTGTGGTGAAGGCGGCGTCATCCAAAGAAAATACGAGAGTGGATGTGGAGATCGTCTGACCCGGCGGTGTGAAGGAACAGCAGGTTTACAAGAAAGCATGGTTTGTCATGCGGATTTGGCGGGATATGGAAAACGTGTCCCGCCATTGCCATTTCCGGGAAAGAGTTTGCGGGAAGTTCCCGCCGGTTGCCGCTTGTGCGGCGGAATGCGAGGAAATATGGAAGATAGATTTCAGGTAGGGGTGATCACCGCTACCCACGGTGTGCGGGGCGAGGTCAAGGTGTTTCCCACCACGGATGACCCGAAGCGGTTTAAGCGGCTCAAAGAGGTGATTCTTGACACGGGAAAAGAGGAGCGCCTTCTGGAGGTTGAGGGCGTAAAATTTCTCAAAAAGCTGGTGGTTTTGAAATTTAAGGGGCTTGACCGCCCCGAGGATGTGGAGAAATTCCGCCAGAAGAGTCTCTATGTCACCCGGGAGAACGCCGTGAGGCTGGGAAGAGACGAGTATTTTATCGCGGATCTGATGGGGCTTCGGGTGTTCGACGAGGATGATACGGAGATCGGCGTTTTGAGGGAAGTGCTGGAGACCGGAGCCAACGACGTCTATAGGATTGACCTAAAGGACGGGAGGGAACTGTTATTGCCGGCCATCAAGGAGTGTGTCCTGCATGTGGATGTGGCGGCCGGAGAGATGCGGATCCATATATTGGACGGGCTGCTGTAAAGATGGCGTCTGCGCCCGGGAGCGGGCGGGAATGGAAACAGGTATGACGAAATTTCATGTGTTGACGCTGTTCCCGGAAATGGTGGAACAGGGGCTTTCCGCCAGCATTTTAGGCCGGGCGGCGGGTCAGGATTTGATTCGGATCCATGCGGTGGATATCCGGGATTACACATTGGACAAACACGGGAAGGTGGACGACTATCCCTACGGGGGCGGAGCCGGGATGCTGCTGCAGGCTCAGCCGGTGTATGACGCATGGCGGGCCGTGGCAGGGCAGGGGAGGCCGCGCACCGTCTATGTGACGCCGCAGGGAACGCCCTTTACCCAGAGTTATGCGGCGGAGCTTGCCGAGGAGGAAGAACTTGTGTTTCTCTGCGGGCATTATGAGGGAATCGACGACAGGGTCTTGGAGGAAGTCGTGACGGATTTTATTTCGATCGGAGACTATGTCCTCACGGGGGGAGAACTGCCCGCCATGGTGATGATCGACGCCATTGCGAGGCTGGTGCCGGGCGTTCTGCACAACGACGAGTCGGCGCAGACGGAAAGTTTTCACCGGGCGCTTTTAGAGTATCCACAGTATTCCAGACCGGAGGTGTGGAACGGCCGAAACGTCCCGGAGGTACTCCTGTCCGGCGACCACCGAAAGATTGCCCGGTGGCGGCTGGAACAGTCGGAGAAGCTCACGAGAGAGCGGAGGCCGGACTTATATGCCAAATACCGGGAGCAGGAGGACGTGATCCGGCGTCTTGCATCCGATAAAAGGCGGAATCTGCATATGATGCAGAGCCTGTCCAGAGGGCGGGGAGAGATTGTCGTCAACACGGATGGAAATCTTTTGATTTACGACAGGGGATGTCGGCTCTGCCTGTTTGACGCGGCGGATCGGGCGGGGGCGGAGCGGCTTCTGGCGGCCATGCCGGCGGAGACGGAGTACGCCGTAACCTGCCAGGCGTTTTTGAATGCGTTCTTGCAGGAACATGCGGGATTCCGGGTGCGGTGCGAGTGCAGGCAGGCCTGTTATACGGAGCGCAGCCCGCTCCCGGTGCGGCATAAGGACATTCGTCTTCTGGAGCCGGAACATCTGGCGTATCTGACGATGCAATGTGGTCAGGAATGGAGTGTGTATCTTGGGGAGCGCATCTGGGCGAAGGCGCTCTACGGAGCCTTTCTGGAGAATCGGCCGGTGGGGTTCGCGGGAAGCTGCGCAGACGGCAGTCTGGGGATCCTTTATGTGGAGGAATCCTGCCGCGGACGGGGAATCGGGGGTTCGCTGGAGGCTTTCTGCATCAACAGACAGCTGGAGCTGGGCTATGTACCCTACGGCCAAATCTGCGCAGACAATCAAGGGGCGCTTCTCTTGCAGGAACGGCTGGGGCTGTATCTGTCCAAGGAGAGCATCTGGCGGCTGGAGCGGGAAACAGCTTGCCAATTTCCCCGCGCTACGGTATAATGTTGATTGATACCCCGTTGCTTGCAGCGGGGGTGACTAAAGCACATGATCGTGGTATAATCAATAGCATCGCAAAGCAATCTTTTTGCGGCCAACCAGCAACCAAAGAGGGAGGAACAAGCATGTTAAAACGGTTATTGGCATTTACGTTAGCGGGCTGTCTGATCTTGGACGCGACGCCTGTGACGGGCAGAGCGGCAGGGTTTCCGACAGAGGCTGTCGTGATGGAGACAGAGAGCGCTCCTGCGGGAACGACAGACGGTTCTGAGGGAACCGATCTGGCGGACGGGCAGTATTTGACGGACGCAAAGCCGGCGGCCGAGGACGAAAGGCTTCCGCTGACGAAGAACGCAGACGGCAGCTATAGCTTCGAGACCGAGGATTACCGGGTGAACGTAAAGCCCGATGCGGGAAGCCTGTTCCTGCGCTTTACGGTATCGCTGGAAGCCAAGGGAGAGATGCCGGATACGGCGTACAATTTCCCTTTTCGGGTTTATTATAAAAAGAGCGGCAGCAGCGAAGCACCGGTGGAAGAGCCGATCAGCCTGTCTCACGCGTTGAACTATGTTGCCCGGGATGACTTTATCAGGATCGAGGGGGGAGAGTCGTATGATGTGTATTTTGCGCTGAAAGACTACGGCTCGTCTGCGGACACGACGCTGGGAACCACGGAAGCGATCGTCATGCAGACACAGAAGACGGACAAGAAGCTTGTGTGCCACGGGGTGTCGCAGACGGAGACCGAGATCACCTTTGATCTGGAATCTGACCAGAATGTGGTTTGTTATTATGCGCCGGCGGACGGTTCCAAGGAAGAGCAGAGTGTGTATCTGTACCGGGGATGGTATGACAAGACGCTGACGGGACTCCAGCCGGGGACGGAATATAATATCCGTTTCGTCAGCAATTATTCCGTGACGCTTTGGGAGACCCGCGTATCCACCGAGGAGACTGCAACGCAGGTGGATTGGCAGATTGTTGACGCAGTGGATACGTTCGGCTTGACGGTGAAGGCGGACGTGTCGAAGTATGCGGGGACTGCCTCCGGATTCACCATGCATTGCGCCTACACCGATGCGCTGGGCGGCGAACAGGATTTTAGCCGTTGGTTTTCTCTTTACGGCAATAATGTGACAACGGCGGAGGACGGCACAAAGAGCTTTTCCGGCGAGTGGACGTTTGCGGAGGGCTTGGTGGCGGATACCGCGTATGACATCACCGTATGGCTGGAGGGCGACGGGATTGTCTATGGGAAAGAGACGAAGACAGTGACTACCCCTGCCGCGCGTTATATGGCGGAGGACATTGAGTTTACCGTGCGGCAGAGCGAGAGCAACCCCAAGACCGTAGAAGTGAGGGTGGTGAACAATGCCGAGGGTGAGAACGCAAACAGAACGGCCTATCTGTATTACCGGCGGGAGGGCGACAAAGCCGCTTACCGCAAACAGGAGACCATCATTTCTTCTATTGCGCCGAATCTGATTTATCTGCCACAGCTGGAATACGGCGCAGTCTACCACTATGTATTTTTGATCGGCGGCCTGAAAAAAGAGTGGACCGGAAGCTTCGGGGAGCCGGAGGTTCGGTTGACCGCCGTGGGAGAGGGAGAGGACAATGCGTTTGATCTTGTGCGCACCTGGAAAGCGGAGCCGGCGGAGGGCGCGGAGGCGCTGTCCGGAGATTATAAGCTGACGCTGTATTATCTGGCAGGCGGCAGTTATCAGACGCTGGGAAGCATTGTCTTAAATGAGGAGAACGCTTATCAGGCAGAGTTTAGGACGGCGGCCTTCGGGGTTCTGATGGCGGATACGGATTATGAGTTGAAATGGGTTGTGGGCAAATCGGACGCTGTGAACACCTCCGATGCGGTGCTGCACACGGTTTATGAGTCTGTCCATACCCGCAGGGCGGAGATCACCGTCGAGGATGCGGGCGATATCGACTGGGACGACAGACGGTATACGGTGTCTATCGCACCGGAAGATATGGAGCAGCTGGCGCAACACTCTCGTGCGCTGCCGATCTACGGATGGATCCGCAAAGCGGGGAGCGGCGCGTTCCGGCAGAGCGGCTCTTTGCAGCTGTCTGCCACGGACGATTTCAGCGGTTCCCTGATGTTTAGGAATCTGGAGCCGGGGACGGAGTACGAGGTCTCCCTGCGGAGTCCGGTAAACTATGGGGTGAGCGCAGAGTATTGGACGGGGAAATTTACCACGCCGAAGGATGAGCGGACGGTTGCCGTGACGAGAAAGACGGCAAAACTCTATTCTGTAACGCTGGATTATACGCTCTCCCAGATTCTTCCCGAGGCGGATTACGCGTATGTCGCCTGTTTTATCCGGGAGCAAGGCGAGGGAAACGAATGGGAGAGGGCAAGTTACAACCACAGCTATAACGGCACGAACGGACATAACGGCAGTTATGTAATCGACAGCTATAACGGGAAGGAACTGAAAGAGAATACCGCCTACGAGTATCAGATCGGGTTTACTTCGACCTATAATGCCTCGCTGTCGGATCTGGAGAAGGCTGTCCCAGGGGAATTTGCCACGGCGGAAGATCAGCGCAGTCTCTCGGGAGCCGGCGTATCTGCAGGCTATGCCACCGTACAGGCGGGAGCTATGCTTGTCGGCAATGATTATAATGTAAATACTTATATCTATTTCTTCTACCGGGAGCAGGGAGCCGAGAGCTGGCTCAAGGCTTCGTATTGGGTGACTTCCGGGAATGCGGTCGAGTATACAAGAACCGTGGAGGATTTAAAACCGGGGACGGCATACGAGTATGTGATGGTGATCGCCAACAACGCCTCCTGTGACAGTCCGGAGGATGTGGAATCGGAACGCAGGAAGGAATCCGGGACATTCACAACGAAGAAAGCGTCCTACACGCTGGATTTTGCTCTGGACGAGAGCAGGTTGACTTATAACAAAGCGGTGGTGAGGGTCAGCGCGAAGGGCAGCACGGAAGACGGCAGCGTGGAAGCCGCGCTGGAGCTGAATACTGGTCTGAGCGCGTCCGTGAATCTGAAGAGAAGCGCGGGCTACACCCGGACCGCAGCCTTTACCGGTCTGTTGGGCGGCACGGAATATACTGTGGTGAAAGCCGTGTTGAGCGTGACGGAGAACGGCAGGAAAGTGGCGATCGCCGAACTTCCCTGCGACTTCAAATTCACCACGAAAGAGGCACAGGCTCCCACGGCGCTCGTCCTCTCGGAGGAGGCGATCGGCTTAAACGCCGCAGGCGGGGCAGACGGGCCATTCTATGAGGGATATAATCAGAAAACTTTGCGGGTAAAGATGACGCCGGAGACGGCCGCCACAGGATTTGTCTGGGAGAGCAGCAACCCGGAGGTCGCTTCCGTACAGAACGGCGTGGTGTCCGCAAAAGGCGTGGGCGAGGCGAAGATCACGGTCAAATCCGTCTATGACGAGAATGTGTCCGCATCCTGCGATGTGACGGTGAAAAATTATGTGGCGGGTCGGGTGACCTGGCAGACCAATCCGCAGATCCTGTCTTATACCGCCAGCCAGTACATCTATAAGGGAGAATATTTGGAGGGACTCGGACTCTATGAGCAGACCTCCACGGTTTCAGGAGACGATGGCGGCGCAGGAACGCTTGTCCCGCTGTCCGGTTATGAGGTGACGGCAGAGAAGGAAGGAATCGTCTCATGGGACAAAGAGACAGGCAGGTTACAGGCGCTCTCCGTAGGTTCCACGCGGATTTATCTGGAAAAGGATGGCGTCAAGGCGTCGTTCTCCGTCACGGTAAGAGCGGTCGCAAGAGGATTTGGCATAAGCGGATTCTCCTGCGGTTCAAATGAATACTCCGCTGTTGCGGGAGAGGAGGAAGGCAGCTATATTCTGGCATGTGTTCCGGGAATCACTTATCAGACAAAACTGCAGGTAGGTCCGGCGCAGGCGCTTTACTTCTATGGGGAATTTGAGTGGACGGTCTCCGACGAGAGTGTGGCCAAAGTGGATAGCTTGGGCAAAGTTACGCCTGTGAAGGCGGGCGACGTGACGCTGACGGTAACGCCGAACAAGACATATACGCCGGAGAAGCTAGAGATTCCCCTGCATATCCGGGAACTGCCCAAAACGGGAGAGGAGGACGCTCTCTTTGCGCTGGCCAACGACGGCGGCAAAATCGGCGACGTGCCGTTCCCTGACACCTGGGCCGAGGGCTGGGCATGGAGACGGCCCGACACGCCGCTTGTGACAAACGGCGTTTACTCGGACAATCAATATCTGTTTGAGGCGGTATATCAGGACGAAAAGAACGCAGCGGAGCGCTTTTATCCCCTTGAGAGAACGCTGAAAGTGTATATCGGCAGGATTACGGGCGTGTCCGTGCAGGAGATTGTGGCGGACAATGCACACAATCATGCGCTGGAAGTGTCTGGAGAGACGGCTGCAGGAGCAGATACGCTGTCGCTTGCGGTCAATCCTCTCTGGCAGGGGAAGACGCAGACGGCCGCTTATACGATAGAAATTCCCGAGATCAACGGACTTACCGTCGCCAGCCGTCCCACGGCAGGATCTTATGACGTCACGGCGCAGAAGGCGGGCAAGTACACGCTGAAGATTGCGGTGAAATCCAAAGGTACAGACAAGGTGCTGGCGCAGACCACCTATCAAATCAATGCGGTGGAACAGAAGCAGGCGGCGTCCATTCTGATACAGCCGGATGAGAACAGCGTGGCGGACGGCGTGGTCATGAACCAGAATGGAGACATTCTTTTCACCTCGACGGGAGAAAAGAACTTCACGAAGAACTTTACGCTGAAAGCCGTCGTGAGAGACCGCAGCGGGCAGGAGCTGGATACCGCACTGGAATGGAAGTCATCGGATAAATCGGTGGCAGCCGTGGCGGCGGACAAGAAAGATACGCACACCGTAAACGTCACGGTAAAGGGCGAGGGACATACGGTAATCACGGCCACAGCGAAAGACGCCGGGAAATATTCCGTGACTTTCAATTTGGAAGTACAGAACCATCGGCCCAGAGTGGATACCGACAAGGCGACTGTAAACATCGCCTATGATTATACGGACTATACCGGCAAAAGCTATGCGGCGGCAGCCGGGGCGGTGGAGATTGTCCCCGTGTACGGAGAGTCGATTCAAAGCGTCAGCCTCTGCGATGAGAACGGGCAGGCAAGAACGGATCTTACGGCAAGCCGCTATGATAGCACGCGATATTTAATCATGCCCGTGGGGGAGGAAATGCCGACCGGAACGTATTCGTGCAAGCTGCTTGTGGTCACGGACACGGGGGCGGAATATACCTACAGCCTGAAAGTGACGGTGGTGGATAAATCCCCTTCCGTCTCCGCGAAAATGGGGACTGCGCCCAATCTGTTCTTCACGGACAGCGTGGGCAGGATCCGTCTGACCATAGGCGACAACCGCTATGTGGAACGCGTGGCGTGGGAGGATCAGTCCGAGGGCGTGAACAACGGTTTTGCGATGACGTCAGGATACTATATCAGCAAGAACAAATATGTATCCTATGTGGACGTCAAGCAGCAGCCCGATCTTGGGGTGGCGGACAAAAAGCTGACGGACGGCGGCGTCGCGCAGGGAACGCTGACTGTGAAAGTCCGCGGTTACCGGAAATACTATACGTTTGATAACTTTAAGGTAAAATACACTTATAAGAAGCCGAGTATCGTGACCCAATCCGCATCCAGCACGGTGGTTCCCGCCGTGGGGCAGTATGAGGGCGAATTCAGGTTCTATGATAAGACCAATAAGCGCTACCTCTATTATGATGAGTCGGGCGGCGGAAACGACGAATTTGACGAACTGACATGGGACAGCGAAACGGTGGAGCTAAGTCCCATCTACAGGGCGGTTCTGTTCCGGTATTCCGGCAAAGCGGGAACCCAAAAGCTCGCCATGACATTGGATTCCGTATCCTGGCGGGAGCCGGTGCAGACGACGCATACCATCAAGCCGATTCAGCCGAAGGCTTATTTAAGCGCCTCGCGGCTCGATTTTAACACGGCGGTGGAGGGGCGGGACTCCACAAATGTGTACTTGAAGAATACGGGGTATTATTATAATCTCAACTGCAGCGATCTGGTGGTCGTGGGGGCGAACGCCAAATCCAAGAGACTGCTGGAGAAAGATCTGCTTATCATCACGACCGACAACAAAACGGTGACCGTGGAGTCGAGCAAGGCAGGGCTGCTGGAAGAGAAGGCCGCGGCGGGAACCTACAGCTTTAAGGTGACGCCGTACTGCGAGAATCCGGAGACGGGAGAGCGGACGGCTCTCAACACCCTGACTTTGAAGATCAGGCTGATTCATAAGCCGGCAGCCGCCAAAGTGAGTCCGAAAGGGACGCTGGATTTGACTTACGGGGTGGCGTCCACGCCTTATGACAAAAAGAATTGTGTGGTGTTAGTAGATCCTAAGTTCAGCAATCTGAGCAGCGATTATTTTGTCAGCAGTTATAAACTGACAGGGGAATACAGCGATTATTTCAGTCTGAACTACAGTGCAATCCGGTATGGGAATACCTATGGCAACCATTATTATATCGCCGTCAAAGACCGGACTTCCTGCAAGCTGAAGGCGGGGCAGACCTATAAGCTGGCCATCGAGTATACGATTTCGTTAAGGAATGGGGAAACGATTCAAGTGACCAGCAACACGTTCAAGATCAAGCCGAAGCAGAAAGCTGTGAAAGTGACGGTGCAGAACAACAACCAGACGCTGTATGCAGGCGCGGGCGGCACGCTGAACAGAACCTGCCGTCTGTCGGTACCCTCCTATTACACCATATCCGGCGCCTCCGGCAGCATCGACTGCAACAAGGACGGCAAGGCGGATATCACAGTGAGTGGCAACAGCACGGTGACGATCCGCATTGTGGACGCCGACGCGGTGGGAGCGTCCGCTTCGGGCAAGTCCTACAGTATTCCGGTCACGGTGCGCCTAAGCGGACGGGACGGCGTCAGCAAGGATGTGAAGACGACGATCAAAGTGAAAGTAAAACGATAAAAAAGCTTGCATTTGTGAACATGCTGTGATAAAATATCATTTGTTGTGAAAACGAGATGGTCCTCTGTTACGGAATTTGTGTATTAAGAACATCCATTTTATGAAGGAGGCTCCTTATGAGTGATATCATCAAAGAGATCGAAGCGGAACAGTTGAAGGAGAGCGTGGATACTTTTCATGTGGGCGATACCGTAAAGGTATACGGCAAGATCAAAGAGGGAAACCGCGAGAGAATTCAGGTGTTCGAGGGCGTTGTCCTGAAGAGACAGGGCGGCAGCAACCGAGAGACATTCACCGTCAGAAAGACTTCCGGCGGCATCGGCGTGGAGAAGACTTGGCCCCTGCACTCACCCAATGTGGAGAAGATTGAGGTGGTGAGACGAGGTAAAGTGAGACGCGCGAAACTCAATTACCTCAGAGAACGCGTGGGCAAGAAGGCGAAGGTCAAAGAGCTGGTGAAGTAATCAGAAAACAGGAATGTATGAGAAACGGGGCGATTGCGGCGTGTGCGATTGCCCTTTTCTATTTTGGAAATCTGTGTTATACTGTAGAGAGCCGACATAAGTTGAGCCGCCGCGGGCGGCCGGTCCGGAAGGATGAATGCAAATGGCGCGTCACAAGGGACTCAGTTTTTACAAGAGAAAAAAGAAAATAAGTTCGGCGGCGCTGCGGGAAGCAGCCAACTGGATTTTCGGGATCGCCGTCGCCGCCTTTATCGCGGTCGTGCTGGTTCATTTTTATGGAATGACCATTCAGGTGGTGGGCGTTTCCATGGAGCCGACGCTCTATAACGGCCAGGGGATTCTGGCGGATCGTTTCTGCTATGTACTCTCCTCGCCCAAGCGGGGCGACGTGGTAATCTTTCTGCCCAACGGCAATGAGAATTCCCATTATTATGTCAAGCGCGTCGTGGCGGTTCCGGGGGACGAGGTGCTGATCGAGAACGGAGTTTTGTATGTAAACGGTGAAAAGAGCGAGTGGACGGATGAAAAAATTCTGGACGCCGGGATTGCGGAGAACCGTCTCGTGATGGCAAAGGGAGAATTTTTCTGCGTGGGGGACAATATCAACAACAGTGAGGACAGCCGTTCAGCCAATGTAGGCCCGGTGAAGGAGACGGATATCATCGGAAGGGCGTGGTTCGGGCAGGACTGTGAGGCGGCTGGCATGGGATTGGTCAGATAATCCCTCCAAATGCTCGTGTATAGGTGGTCTGAAGACATATGCGCGTCTTATGAGAAACGGAGAAAAGATGAATTATCAGTGGTATCCCGGTCATATGACCAAAGCGGTTCGTATGATGCAGGAGAACGTCAAATTAATCGACTTAATCATAGAGATTTTGGATGCACGGATTCCGGTGAGCAGCCGCAATCCGGATATCAATGAATTGGGGAAGAATAAATCCCGCATCGTGCTTCTGAACAAGTCGGATCTGGCCGATCCGGTGCAGAATAAGCGGTGGATGCAGTATTTTCAGGAACAGGGCGCTTATGCGCTGGAATGCAACGCCAAATCCGGCGCGGGCGTCAAGGCCGTGAACGCGCTGGTACAGGAGGCCTGTCGGGAGAAGATCGAGCGGGACAGGAAGCGGGGGATCGTAAACCGTCCTGTGCGCGCCATGGTGGCGGGCATCCCCAATGTGGGAAAGTCCACGTTCATCAACGCCTTTGCGGGAAAAGCCTGTACCAAGACAGGCAATAAGCCCGGCGTCACCAAGGGCAAGCAATGGATCCGGCTCAACAAGAATCTGGAACTTCTGGATACGCCGGGGATTCTCTGGCCCAAGTTCGAGGATCAGGAGGTGGGGATGCATCTTGCCTTTATCGGCTCCATGAACGACGAGATCATGATACCGGAGGAATTGGCCTGCGACTTGATCCGCGCGGTCTGCCGTTACTATCCGGCGGCGATCCCCGACCGGTACGGATTGGACGGCGTGGAAATCCTGCAAGACGGGAAGGAATCCGCAGAGTTGACGGACAGCGGATCCGCAGAGCTTCTGCGCCGGATTGCCGAGAGCCGGAAATGCTACGGCAGGGGAGAGCAGCCGGATCTGCTCAGAGCAGCCACACTGTTTATCGATGACTTTCGGAGCGGCCGTCTGGGCCGGATGACATTGGAGAGGAGATAATGTGTGATGAAAAAGAAGATTATGAGGGAACTCATCAACAGCGGCATCTACCTGCTGTGTGTACTGGCGGCGGCATGGTTTTTGGTCGCCTTTGTCGTCCAGCGCACGGCGGTGGAGGGTTCCTCCATGGAGGCGACTCTCTCCGACGGAGACAATCTGTTCGTGGAGAAACTGTCCTATCGGTTCGGAGATCCGCAGCGCTTTGACATCATTGTGTTTCCGTACCAGCATGAGGAGGGCGTCTATTATATCAAGCGGATTATCGGCCTGCCGGGGGAGACCGTCCGGATCGACGAGAAGGGCAATATTTATATCAACGACAAAATCCTGCAGGAGTCTTACGGCAGGGAGGTGATTCAGGCCGACCATGTGGGGCGGGCGGCTGAACCGGTCACGCTGGGGGACGATGAGTATTTTGTCATGGGCGACAACCGCAACAACAGCAAGGACAGCCGCACGGAGGCGGTGGGTAATGTCCACAAGAAAGATATTCTGGGGCGGGTGTGGATCCGTATCTGGCCGCTCGAGAAATTTGGCGTGGTAAAGCACGGATAAGCTGGAAAGAAGAGCGCCGTCTCAAAAGCGGCAGGAGGGGATATGGCAGTCAGTCTGACAGAGATTCGGAATCAGTTACAGGCAGCTTGCGGAGAGGAGCTGCCTGCTTTTATAAAAGCGTATGAGCAGGATGAGCGGGTCGGGGTCCAAAAGCTTGTGGAGACCGCAAGGAAGCGCATGGAGGCGCTTGAAAAGGAGCGGGCGCGCATAGAACGTCTGAAGGAATACGAGAGAAAGTATGCGTCCTATTCCTATATCTGCGGTATCGACGAGGTGGGAAGAGGGCCGCTGGCAGGGCCGGTGGTGGCAGGGGCGGTGATTTTACCCAAAGATTGTCAGATTTTATATATTAACGATTCCAAGCAGCTCTCCGAAAAAAAGAGAGAAGAGCTTTATGACGTCATCACCGCGGAGGCGGTGGCGTGGGCGGTGGGGTACGCATCGCCGGAGCGTATTGACGAGATCAATATTTTACAGGCAACTTATGAGGCTATGCGGGAGGCGGTGGGCAGACTCTCACCTGCGCCGGATCTCTTGCTGAATGACGCGGTGACGATTCCACAGCTGGATATCCGCCAGATTCCGATTATCAAGGGAGACGCCAAGAGCATTTCGATCGGGGCGGCGAGCATTGTGGCCAAGGTGACGAGAGACCGCCTGATGACGCGGTACGCCGAAATTTTTCCGGAATATGATTTTGCGGGCAATAAAGGATACGGCAGCGCCGCACACATCGAGGCGTTAAAACAGCACGGGCCGACGCCGATCCACCGGAGGAGCTTTATCAAACATTTTGTGCAGGAAGGCTGAGCTTAGATGATACTGACGGATTTCTTATCGGGCGCAAAAGTGAAGAATACGGACACGCGCAGCACAGGAGCGCAGACGGCCTCAAACCGGGCGGACAGTTCGCTGGTGAGCCGCCAGATCAAGGCGCTGACACCGGGACAGACCCTGCAGGGGGAAGTGGTGTCCCGAAACGGCGGTCAGGTGCAGATCAAGGTGGCGGACGATCTGATTCTGGAGGCGCGGGTGGATCCGAACGTCAATCTGGAAGTGGGGAAAAATGTGACCTTCGAGGTGAGAAACAACGGGCAGACCCTCACGTTAAGCCCGCTTTTTGCCAATACCGCCAGTCAGGACAATGCGTTGAAAGCCTTGGAGATGGCGTCCCTGCCTGTCAATCAGGACACGATGTCCATGACCGGGCTGATGATGAAGGCGGGACTTCCCATTGACCGCAATTCTCTCCAGCAGATGTTCCGGGAGGTGAACAGTTTCCCGGAGTCCGACATTTCGGATGTAGTGGATCTGCACAAGCTGGGACTGCCCGTCAACGAGGAGAATCTGGCGCAGATCAGCTCCTACAAAAACTTGAACCACCAGCTGGTGGAGGGAATGCATACGGTGCTGGACGCGCTGCCGGAGACGATGGAGTCCATGGTGGCGGGAGGCAATGCGGAGGGTGCGGCTCGGATGTTTCAGGAGCTTCTGCGGATGATTCAAGAGCTTCCGAGCGAGGAAAACGCCTCTGCGGCCGCAGGGACGGCCGGAGCGGGAGATACGGCGGGAACTGCGGAGGAAGCGGCGGCAGCCGGAGAGATTCCGCCCGAGGAGGCGAACGGATATCCAAACGGGAATGGGATACCGGCGGAAGGAAAGCCGTCTGGGATGATACCGATACAGGATCTGCCCATGCCGGGAGGCGGCAGCCCGGCCGTGCAGGAGAAGGGCGGAGCGCCTTCCAATACGGGAACATTGCCGCAGAGCGAGTTGACCGAAACGGTCAAACAAATGGCGGAGGAGATCCGAAACATTCTGCCGGAGATTTTGGGCAGAGAGGACGGCGCAAAGCTTCTGGCGGCGGCCGGAGAAGATCCCGCCTGTCAAAACTTGCTGCGGCAGTTTGCGGGAGCCGTGCAGGAAGGGGATTTGGCCGCTCAGGCCAAGGTTCTGCATCAGCTCGCCGAGCGGGGGATTCAGGAGAGCAATTATCCGCTGTTGGAGGGGCTTCTCGGCAGCCGGTCCGTGCAGCGGATGCTCTCGGAGGGGATGTCGAGACTGTGGACGCTGCAGCCGCAGGAAGTGGGGGATTCCGAGAAAGTGGAAGCGCTGTATTCCCGGCTGGACAGACAGCTCAAAAGCCTCGCACAGCATTTGGAACAGAACGGACAGACCCAGTCCGCGGCGTTTAAGGCCGTGAGCAATATGACCCAGAATCTGGATTTTCTGCAGCAGATCAATCAGGCCTACACCTATGTGCAGCTGCCTCTCCGCCTGCAGCAGGGGGACGCCCACGGCGATCTGTATGTGTATACCAACAAGCGCAGTCTGGCGGCCAAAGACGGCGAGATCACCGCGCTGCTGCATTTGGATATGGAGCATCTGGGACCGGTGGATGTGTATGTGGCCATGCAGATGGAGCGAGTCAATACCAGATTTTATGTGCAGGACGACGAGATTCTGGATTTTATTGAGAGCCATATGCAGCTGCTCACCCAGAGACTGCAGAAGCGGGGGTACCAATGCAGTTTTGCCATGCAGGTCAAGGATGAGAAAGAACCGGAAAAGAGCGGCGTCAGAGGGCTTACGGCGACACAGGAACACGCCGGGCAGATGATCGCGCAGTATGCGTTTGACGTCCGGGCTTGATGTTGCGTTGTTTGCAAGCGAGGGGTGACTCCCGCAGGGTGTTGATTGGAGAGAGCCGTAGATAGGGATCGGGTGGAAGAATTGGCGGATCATCAGAGCGATAGAAATCAAAAAGATAGAAATCAGAAAGATAGAACTCGGCAAGACAGGAATCAGCGGGAGAATGAGAAGGGGCGTCCGCAGGGGAAGGTCAAACAGGCCATTGCTCTGGAGTATAATCCGGCGGAGGACGCGCCGAAAGTGATCGCCAGCGGGCGGGGCGCGCTGGCAGAGCGGATTATCGAGAAGGCCAAGGAGAGCGACGTGCCGGTTCACCGGGACGACAAACTGGCGGATACGCTGTCCCGTCTGGAAATCGGGGATATGATCCCGCCGGAACTCTATGAAGTGGTGGCGGAGATCTTGATCTTCGTGGATTCCATGGATAAACTCAAGAGTAAAATGGGCAGATAGGACAGGGGGAACATTTTTGAACACCAGAAAAATAGGCGCGCAGAAAGAAGCGCTTGCCGTCGATTATCTCACCGCCCGGGGGATGCGGATTCTGGAGCAGAATTTTTGTTCCAGACAGGGGGAGATTGATCTGATCGGCCGCCACGACGGGTATCTTGTGTTTGTGGAGGTAAAATACCGGAAGAACCAAAGCCGCGGCACGGCATTGGAGGCGGTGGACGGCCGCAAACAGCGCCGCATCTGCCGGACGGCGGATTATTATCGCTTTCTGCACCGTCTGGGGGAGAATACGGCGGTGCGCTACGATGTGCTGGCCATACAGGGGGAGGAGATCCGTTGGATACAGAACGCCTTCCCCCATATAGATACAAGGAGCCGGGGGTAACCAGACATCCGGGCGGAATCAGGGCTGGAATCAAGGCGGAAACGGAGATAGGCACAACCGGAACCAGAAACTTGGACAGGCGGAAACTGAAAGCCGGAGCAGAACCGGAACGGGCCGGAAATCCGGAGCAGGCAGACGGGGAGGCCGACGACAGGGAGAGGGAAATGTATCCGATTATCAGGAGCGGAGCGGACAGGACGCTCAGGCAAAACGTAACCACAGTTCAAGGGACGGCGGGGGAAGAGTTGGAATATCTCACATTCCCTTCCATCTCGAACCTTCATGTGGCAGGACATTTGTTTACCACGCGGATCGGCGGCGTCAGCGCTGGAGACTGTGCGTCCATGAATTTTAGCTTCTCTAGAGGGGAGAGGCGGGAGACTGTGCTGGAAAATTACAGGCGCATCTGCCGGGTGCTTTCCGCACAAGCGGCGGAAGCGTCCACACCTGCGGCTGGGGTGACTCCTGCGGATGTGATTGCCTCCGCTCAGACCCACACCACTCATATTCGTCGTGTGACGGTGCGGGACAAAGGCAGGGGTGTGATGCTTGAGCAGGATCAGGAGAACGTGGACGGTCTGATCACCGATGAGCCGGGCGTGGTTTTGGCCTGTTTCTTCGCGGACTGTGTACCGCTGTATTTTGTGGATCCCGTCCGGCGGGCCATAGGGCTTGCCCATTCGGGATGGCGCGGCACGGTGAACGGGATGGGAGCCTGCATGATCCAAAAGATGGAGGAGACATTCGGCAGCAAACCGTCGGATCTGGTGGCGGCGATCGGGCCGTCAATCTGCCGGGAATGTTATGAAGTCGGAGCGGATGTGGCGGAGGCGTTCGAGAGGGCGTTCCCGGATACGCAGGTGGTCACTCCGGGCAGGGCGGTGGGCAAATACCAGCTGGATCTCTGGCTTGCCAATCGGCTGATTCTTCTGCGGGCAGGGATTTCGGAGACGAATCTTGCCGTCACGGATCTCTGTACCTGCCATAATCCGGGGTACTTGTTTTCCCACAGGGCAAGCCATGGAAAACGGGGAAATCTGGCGGCCTTTTTATACCTTTATGAAAACCATGAGAAAGCATGAAAAACATAAAAAGCATGAAAACCATAAAAAGCATGAAAACCATAAAAAGCATGAAAACCATAAAAAGCATGAAAACCATGAAAACCATAAAAGCACAAAAACCATAAAAGCATAAAAACGACTGAGAACGACGGGAGGAAGCTATGACCAATATTTTAGTGTGTGACGACGACCGTGAGATCGTGGACGCCATCGAGATTTACTTGAGTCAGGACGGCTATCAGATTTATAAGGCCTACGACGGGGAGCAGGCCTTGGAAATCTTAAAGAAAGAGGACATCCACCTGCTGATTATGGATATCATGATGCCCCGCCTCGACGGCATCCGGGCCACGCTGAAGATCCGGGAATCCAGCAGCATTCCCATTATTATGCTGTCTGCCAAGTCGGAGGACACGGACAAAATTCTGGGCTTAAATATCGGTGCGGACGACTATATCACCAAACCCTTTAATCCCTTGGAGCTGGTGGCAAGGGTGAAATCCAATCTGCGCAGGTACACCTCCCTCGGGAGCCTTGACGGGGGCGGCAAGGCGGTGTATCAAGTGGGCGGATTGGTGGTAAACGACGAGAACAAGCAGGTGTTTGTGGATGACGAACCGGTGAAGATGACGCCCATCGAGTACAATATCCTGCTGTTGTTGATGAAGAATCAGGGAAAGGTGTTCTCCATCAATCAAATTTATGAGAGTATCTGGAACGAGGACGCCATCGGCGCGGACAACACGGTGGCGGTACACATCCGCCATATCCGCGAGAAGATTGAGATTAATCCCAAGGAGCCGAGGTATCTGAAGGTGGTCTGGGGCGTGGGCTATAAGATTGACAAACAATAGGAGTGTCATGGAGAAATATACAGAAAAACATACGGAAAAGCATACCGTGAAGCGATTGGCTCTGGGGCTGCTGCAGCACCTGCTGGCCATGTGCATCATGCTGGCGCTTGCTATGGTGCTGTTTCATTCTTATCTTACCGTGCAGACCATGGACGGGCCGACCACCTATGCGCTGGCGCCGCTGGATACGGAGCCGGAGTTTGAGGACAGCGATCTGTTCCGGGATATTTTCCAGACCGCGGTGGCGGACGTCACCCGTCTGGTGGTCATCAAGGGACAGCTGGAGACGGACGGGGAGTTCGACTCTTCCAAGCTGGTGGATGTGACGGAGTATGCCAGCCGCAAAGGAACGGGCAACGACTGCCCGGTCACTGTGGTGTATGAGTTGGAGGATCTGATCAAATGGGGAAAATATGGCGTTGATTACACGAACCGCGCCATGAGCATGTCCGATTTTGTCAATTATTTCGGACCGGCGCTCTCCCCGGAGAATTTCGGGCTGAGCGAGGACGGGGAACTGGAGTTTATCGGATTTTACGACGAGGCTTTTGAACCCGAGATCAAGCGCTATTACAGCAAGAACGCAGGCGGCGAGCAGGACGGCGGGAGTCTGCGGAGCAGGGAAGAGATTGCGGAGGTGGAAGCCGCGATGGCGCTCTATGCGGAAGAGCAGCTGGAAGACATGGCCTTTTCCTATCTTCTGGCGGAGATTCCGGGGGATGCGCTGGATGTGTCCAGAGAGGACGACGGCAGCGTGACCATCTATTTTCCCATGCTGAACGGGCGCTATGAGAGTACGGACAAAGAAAAGCAGATCGTCTCTTATGCGGGCAACTGGATTGAATACATGCAGCTCCAGCACAATGTGGTGGACACGATCGAGGGGCTTGCCACCAGCTATGCCTTATACCAGAACTGTAACAGTCTCTATCAGTCCAACAGCAATTTGAAATATGTGGTGCGCGTGGTCACGGACGACGGGATCATGCGGACTTATACCAATCAAAAAGAGATGAGCGAATTGCCGGATGAGGCAATCACGGATTATTTTTCGGAGTATCGCAGATATTTTATCTATTATCCGGACAGTCTGGAGTTCACCGGAAACGCCAGCCTGACGGAGGCGGATATCCACAAGTATCTGAGCGAATATGATTACGCGTATCCGGAGTCCACCCATATCTGGGTCGGCGTGGATACCGCCTACGACGTTCCGGGGGACGCTTTCTACAGCGCCCATGTCCTGTTTGACAATATTGTACCCAATATCACGGGAATTCTGGTGACAATCGCATTCTTGGCCGGATTGTGGATCATCGTTGCGGGATATCTCACGGCGACGGCGGGAGCGGCCTATGACGGCGAGGAGAACAGAATCCATTATCTCAACCGTTTCGACCATATTTGGACGGAAGTCTTCGCGGGGTTCTGGGTGCTGCTTTGGCGGGGAGGTGTCTACGGATGGCAGTACCTGCTGGGAGTCGCCAACACGGTGTATGAAAGCCATACGCTGAATATGATGGGCGTGATGGGGCCGCAGATTTATGAGTACGGCTCGTTTGCCGCATACGGTGGCGCGCTGAGCCTGTGCGTGTGTATTTTGTGGTACAGCTTTATCCGCCGCCTCAAATCCGCCAATCTCTGGGAGGACAGTCTGGTACACTGGATCTTGACTTCCTTTCGGAGGGCGCTGCAGTTTGTGTTGAGCCACCGCAATGCGGCGGTGAGTACGCTGCTTCCCTATAATGCGTATCTTGTGGTGAATCTGTTTGGAATCTGGGGCTGTATGCGGCTGTGGGGATCCTGGTGGGCTATCCTGCTGGGAGCCTTTCTGATCGTTCTGGACGGTCTGGTGGGGGTATTGTTGTTTAAGCACAACGGGGAGTGGCTGGACATTGTGGACGCCATCAAACGGATCCGCGACGGAGAGGTGGATTTTAAGACGGATGTGGAGAATTTCCACGGGAGCAACCGGGAGATGGCGGATGCGGTGAACAATATCGGCGAGGGCATCAGCAAGGCGGTGAACACCAGCATGAAAGACGAGCAGATGAAGACCGATCTGATCACCAATGTCTCCCATGATATCAAAACGCCGCTGACTTCCATCATCAGCTATGTGGATCTTTTGAAACGTCTGGAGATTGCGGACGAGCCTGCCAAGAGCTATATTGATGTGCTGGACAGCAAGTCCCAGCGGTTGAAACAGCTGACGGACGATCTGGTGGAGGCGTCCAAGCTTTCCTCCGGAAATATCGAGCTGAACATGGAGCGGCTGAATCTGACGGAACTGCTGAATCAGGTGATCGGAGAGGTGTCGGAGCGGCTGGAGGAGAAGGGGCTGCAGATCGTCTTCGACGGCAGCGCACCCTGCTATATCTATGCGGACAGCCGCAGAATGTGGCGGGTGATGGAGAACCTGTTTAACAATATGTACAAATATGCCATGGAGAACACCAGAGTCTATATTGATCTGGCGGTGGAGCCGCAGGAGAGCGGCAATGTGGTGGAAGTCTCCCTCAAAAATATTTCCGAGCGCCAGATGAATATTAAGGCGGCGGATTTGACGGAACGGTTTATCAGAGGGGATTCCTCCAGAACAACAGAAGGATCCGGACTTGGACTCTATATCACCAAGAATCTTGTACAGGCGCAGAACGGCGAATTTGACATCCGGCTGGACGGAGATTTGTTCAAGGCGGTGATGCGGTTCCCGGAATATGCGGAGGAGCCGGCGGAATCGGCGGATCCAGAATGATTCTGCATTTCATAAAAGACGGCGGACAGTTCTCAAACAAGAGATTGTCCGCCGAATTGATTGCTTTAGGGAAAAGCTGCTTTCATCATCTTCATCATCGCTTTAGATAAAATCCATCTCTATGTTGCGCCGCTCGTTGTAGGCTTCCAAGATGCCGCGCATTTTTTCCGTGGTGGCCAGCACATTGGACAAGGAGATATCGTGGTTCATGAAGTCGATGATGGAGGTGACGAATTTGCTCATATCCGCCTCGATAAAGTAGGGTTTGGAGTATAACTCCGGGGGCAGGTACGTCAGATCCGTGGTGACCACTTTGTCGAAATCGCCGTGTTCATAGGCGGCGTCAAAAGCGTCTAACCCGTCGGTGAACAGCCCAAACGTACAGCAGATAAACACGCGTCTCGCATTCATGGATTTGAGCTGCTTGGCGGTGTCCAGCATACTTCCGCCAGAGGAGATCATATCGTCGATGATGATGATATCTTTGCCGTCGATATTGTCACCCAAAAATTCATGAGCCACAATGGGGTTCTTGCCGTCCTTGATGACGGAATAATCCCTTCTTTTGTAAAACATACCCGTGTCAACGCCCAGCACGCTGGCAAAATAGATCGCGCGGTCCAGCGCGCCCTCGTCGGGGCTGATGACCAGAAGATGTTCCTTGTCGATCAGCAGATCGTCCTCGGCGTTTAAGAGCGCTTTGATAAACTGGTAGGGCGGCGTGAAATTATCGAAACCGCTCAGAGGCGTGGCGTTGGCCACTCTGGGGTCGTGAGCGTCGAAGGTGATGAAATTGTTCACTCCCATATTGCTCAGTTCTCTCAGCGCGTAAGCGCAGTCCAAGGATTCCCGGCCGCTGCGTTTGTGCTGTCTTCCCTCATACAAAAAGGGCATGATGACATTGATGCGGTGCGCCTTGCCGGTGCAGGCCGCGATGGCGCGCTTCAGATCCTGATAGTGGTCGTCGGGGGACATGTGGTTGGTATATCCGTTCATCTGATAGGTGATGCTGTGGTTGCAGACGTCCACCAGCAAAAACAGATCTTTGCCGCGGATGGTCTCCCCGAATTCCGCTTTGGCCTCCCCGCTGCCAAAACGCGGGATCTGCAGATCCACCAAGTAATTGTCCTCGATATATCCGTGAAAAGCAGGATCGTTCTTGACCCTGTCGTTGTGAATGCTTCTGCGGAAATTCACCATGTAATCGTTAATTCTGCGGCCCATTCTCTCGGCGGAGGGCAGGGCGGCGATCTTCAAAGGCGCGACAGGCATGGCATTTTCCAGTTCTTGTAAGTTCGGCATGGTTTTCCTCCTGTAAAACAACTCTCATGATCTATACAAACCGACAATTATTTTATAACATTCCCCTAGTGACACGTCAAGAAATTTCTTGTATGATTAAGAAAGAGTAGAATGAGCGCGGGACGTGCCGGGATCCAAACGGGTATCAGAATCAGGAGCCGGAACGGATGCAGAATACAAAAAAGACAGGGACAATCGGATGGACAAAAAACACATTGTAAAAGCGGTACAGGCGGGCGGCATCGCTCAGGAGATGCAGATTGAGGCGGGGGATCGGATCGTGTCCATAAACGACACGCCGATAGAGGATATTTTTGATTATCAGTTTCTCATTCAGGACAGCTATATCGAGGTGCTGGTGGAGAAACCGGACGGGGAAGAATGGCTTTTGGAGATCGACAAAGATCCGGACGAGGACTTGGGAATCGAGTTTGAGAGCGGATTGATGGACGAGTACCGGCGCTGCCACAACCGCTGTATTTTCTGTTTTATCGACCAGATGCCAGAGGGGATGCGGGATACCTTGTATTTCAAGGACGATGATTCCAGACTCTCGTTTTTACAGGGGAATTATGTGACGCTCACCAATATGTCCGACCACGATATCGACAGAATCTGCAGATACCGCCTGTCGCCCATCAACATTTCCTTTCAGACCATGAATCCCGAGCTGCGGTGTAAAATGCTGAACAACCGCTTTGCGGGGGAAGCTCTGAAGAAAGCGGACCGGCTCAACGAGGCGGGGATCCGCATGAACGGGCAGATCGTACTCTGCAAAGGGGTCAACGACGGGGCGGAGCTGGAATACAGCATCCGGGAACTGATGCGGTATCTTCCCAATCTGGAGAGCGTGTCCGTGGTACCCGTGGGACTGTCCCGATTCCGTGAGGGGCTTTATCCGCTGGAACCTTTTACGGCGGAGGATGCAGAGGAGGTTTTGCGTCTCATTCACCGTTTTCAGGCGGAGTGCTATGAGAAGTACGGCACCCATTTTGTCCACGCAAGCGACGAGTGGTATGTGATGGCGGGGGAGGAGCTGCCGGAGGGGACGCGCTACGACGGATATCTCCAGCTGGAAAACGGCGTGGGGATGCTGAGACTTCTATTGGAAGAGTTTCAGGATGCTCTATCACACCGGAAGGACACGGTGCGCGGGAAAGACACGGCACACCGGAAGGAGATGGTGCGCCGGGAAACCACGGCGCACAGAGGGGCAGAAACGTCCCGGGAAGCCGCATTGCCGCCGGAGACGTCCCGTCCAAAAACCGTGCTTTCCATGGCCACGGGGATGCTGGCCTATCCGTATCTGATCAAGATGTGCCGGGAGGTGGAGGAAGTTTATCCGGATATCGACATCCGGCTCTATGCGGTGCGCAATGACTTTTTCGGGGAGCGCATCACCGTCTCCGGGCTTCTGACGGGGCAGGATATCTGCGGCCAGCTGAAAGGGCGGGAGCTTGGACAGGGCCTGCTCCTGCCGCAGAATGTTCTGCGCAGCGGTGAGGATTTGTTTTTGGACGACTTGACGGTGGCCGATTTGGAAGAAGCTTTACAAGTTCCGATTTATATTGTAAAATCAAGTGGATATGATTTTCTGGAGAGTATACTGGAGGCCGCGGGCCAAGGAGATTTGATATGACAAAGAGCAATTCCAAGCCGATCGTTGCGGTAGTCGGGCGTCCCAATGTGGGGAAGTCTACGCTTTTCAACGCGCTGGCGGGGGAGAACATCTCGATTGTGAAAGACACGCCCGGCATCACGAGAGACCGGATTTATGCGGATGTGAGCTGGCTGGACAAGAATTTTACCCTGATTGACACCGGGGGCATTGAGCCGGACTCCAAAGATATTATCTTATCCCAGATGCGGATGCAGGCCGAGATCGCCATGGAGACGGCGGACGTCATCCTCTTTCTGGTGGACGTCAAACAGGGATTGGTGGACGCGGATTCTAAGGTGGCGGATCTGCTGCGGCGTTCCCACAAGCCGGTGGTGCTGGTGGTCAACAAGGTAGACAGTGTGGAGAAATATATGGCGGACGTCTATGAGTTCTACAATCTGGGCATCGGGGATCCCCATCCCATTTCCGCGGCAAACCGCACGGGGCTGGGGGATCTGCTGGAGGAAGTGGCAGCCCATTTCCCGGAGGAGACGGGGGAGGAAGAGGAGGACGAGCGTCCCCGCATCGCCATTGTGGGCAAGCCCAATGTGGGCAAGTCCTCCCTGATTAACAAGCTGCTCGGAGAGGAACGTCTGATCGTGTCCGACATTGCGGGAACCACCCGGGACGCGGTGGACACGGAGATCATCTACAATGAGAAGGCTTATGTGTTCATCGATACCGCGGGACTGCGCCGCAAGAATAAAATCAAAGAGGATCTGGAAAAATATATGATCATCCGCACGGTCAGCGCCGTGGAGCGTTCCGAGATCGTGGTGCTGGTCATCGACGCCGTGGAGGGCGTCACGGAGCAGGACGCCAAGATTGCGGGCATCGCCCATGACCGGGGCAAAGCCGTGATTATCGCCGTGAACAAATGGGATGCGCTGGAGAAGGATGACAAGACGATCTACCGCTTTACGGAGAAGGTGCGGAACACTTTGTCCTATATGCCTTATGCGGAGTTGGTGTTCGTGTCCGCCAAGACCGGGCAGCGTCTGCCCAAACTCTTTGAGACCATTGACATGGTCAGCGAAAACCATGCCATGCGCGTGGCCACGGGGGTGTTGAACGAAATTATGGCCGAGGCGGTGGCCATGCAGCAGCCTCCTTCCGACAAGGGCAAGCGGCTTCGGCTGTACTATATTACTCAGGTGTCCGTGAAACCGCCCACCTTTGTGATTTTTGTAAACGACAAGGAACTGATGCATTTTTCCTATACCAGATATATAGAGAACCAGATTCGGGAGACTTTCGGGTTCAAGGGGACGCCTCTCCGGTTTATCATCAGGGAGCGCAAAGAATGAAACGGCAGGGAGAACCGATGATTCCTGCGCAGGATACGTTATGGCGGCACGGACGGGAGGATGAAAAAGGATGGAACGGATTGTTTGTTTGGCGGTGGGTTATGTGTTCGGACTGTTTCAGACGGCCTATTTCTACGGGAAAATGAATGGCATTGACATCCGCGAACACGGAAGCGGAAATGCGGGTACCACCAACGCTCTGCGGGTTCTGGGCAAGAAGGCGGGAGCGATCGTCCTTTTGGGGGATTGCGCCAAATGCATTCTGGCGGTATGCGCCGCGCGGCTGATCTACGGGGGAAGCCATCCCGATACCATTTATCTGCTCTGCATTTATGCGGCGGCAGGGGCGATCCTCGGACACAATTTCCCGTTTTATATGGGATTCAAAGGAGGCAAGGGAATTGCCGCCACGGCGGGGCTGATCTTGTCGCTGCATCCCTATTTCATTCCCATGGGGGTCATCGTGTTTTTTGGCATTTTATTTACCACCCATTATGTGTCGCTGGGTTCTCTGCTGGTGTATGTGGGCTTTCTGATTGAGATCGTGGTCTGCGGGCAGATGGGGGTATTTACCGGGAGCAGCCAGACGACTCTGAATGAAATGTATGCAGTGTCCTTATGTCTTGCAGTCATGGCGTTCTGGAAGCATCGGGAGAACATCAAACGACTGATCCACGGGGAAGAGAGAAAGACCTATCTGACCAAAAAGAATGATGAGAAATAAGAATCATGGGAAATAAGAATCATGAGAAATAGGGATGGAGAGAAATAGGAGCGAAAAATAAACAGCGGACGTTCCAACGACGGACGGCCGCGGAAAAGAGGGAGTATGGCAAAAATCAGTATTCTGGGCGGCGGAAGCTGGGGGATTGCGCTTTCGGTTCTGCTACATAAAAACGGACACGAGATTACCGTTTGGTCGGCATTGCCTGCGGAGGTGGAGATGCTGGCCAGAAATCACGAGCATAAGATGCTTCCTGGGGTGAAGCTTGCGGAAGACATGGTTTTCACCGCCGATGACAAGGAGGCCGTGCAGGGCAGGGATCTGCTGGTGATGGCGGTGGCAAGCTCTTATACCAGAAGCACCGCGCACCGGATCGCCGCGCTTGTGGCGGAGGGGCAGAGAATCGTCAATGTGGCGAAAGGCATTGAGGACGAGACTTTGATGACTTTGTCTGAAATCATAGAGCAGGAGATTCCGCAGGCGGACGTGGCCGTCCTGTCCGGACCGTCCCATGCGGAGGAGGTCGGAAGGGGAATGCCCACCACCATCGTCGTGGGGGCAAAGAGCAAGGCCACTGCGGAATACATCCAGAATCTGTTTATGAGCGAGGTGTTCCGCGTATACACCAGCCCGGATGTGCTGGGAATCGAATTGGGCGGCGCGCTGAAAAACGTGGTGGCGCTGGCCGCCGGCATTGCGGACGGATTGGGATACGGGGACAACACCAAGGCCGCGCTGATTACCCGGGGGATTACGGAAATTGCAAGGCTTGGCACCGCCATGGGCGGCAGATTCGAGACGTTCTGCGGGCTTACGGGCATCGGCGACCTGATCGTGACCTGTGCGTCCATGCACTCCCGAAACCGCCGCGCAGGAATTCTCATCGGACAGGGGAAGACCATGCAGGAGGCCATGGACGAGGTACAGATGGTGGTGGAGGGCGTGTATTCCGCCAAGGCCGCCATGGCGCTGGCCAGAAAATACAATGTGGAGATTCCCATCATCGAACAGGTGAATGCGGTGCTGTTCGAGGACAAGAGCGCGGATGCAGCGGTGAAGGAATTGATGCTTCGGGATAAAAAGATAGAGATTTCGGATGATCTTTGGCAGAAATAGATCTTGGCCGGATGACGGAGTGCAGTCCGGTGTTCCCTGTGGATCACCGGATCGCCCGGACAATCTCCGCGGTGGTTTTGGGTTTGTTCATGGAATAAATATGGATGCCGTCCACGCCGATCTGCTTTAAATCCAGAATCTGCCGCACACAGTAGTCAATGCCCGCCTTGCGCATGTCCTCCGCGCTGTCGCTGTATTTGGCGATGATGTCCGACAGCGCCTTGGGGATGCTGGAGCCGGACAGGGAGACGGATGTGCCGAGCTGTCTGGCGGCGGTGATGGGCATGATGCCCGCGTGGATGGGCAGAGTGACGCCCTTCTGCAATGCACGGTCGCGGAAAGCATAAAAATAATCGTTGTCAAAAAACATCTGCGTGATGAAGAAGTCTGCCCCGGCGTCCTGCTTCTGCTTCAAATACTGCAAATCCGCCTCCAGACTAAAGGATTCCGGGTGTTTTTCCGGGTAACATGCCCCGGCGATCTCTAAATCCGTGTGTTCCCGCAGGAAGGCGATCATGTCGCTTGCATGGGCGAAATCCCGGGATGCGTACTGCTCGTCGGTCATGTCCTTCGGACGGTCGCCGCGCAGGGCGAGTACTTTCGATACATTGGCGGCTTTCAGATCACGATACACGCCAAGCAGATCCTCTTTCTTGCTGCCGACGCAGGTCATGTGAGCCAGAGCGGGGATCTGAAGCGTGTTTTGGATGTAGGAGGCAATGTCCACGGTCTTCTTGGAGCGGCTTCCGCCCGCGCCGTAGGTCACGCTGATAAAGGCGGGATGCAGGGCGCTGAGCTGATTCAAAATCTCATAGGCGGAATCAAATTCATCCTCCTTTTTGGGCGGGAACACCTCCAGTGACAAGGTCTGATGATAATGCGCTGTATTTGACATGGCTTTTCCTCCGATCATGTTTGAAATGGATGATAAATCCACACACTATGGTATCATGAAAGCGGGGGAAACGCAAGCTTGCTTTTGCGTGCGGAATCGTGTAAGATGAGAATCATATATCAAATAACGCAAATTTATTCGTCTTGCAAATATTGTGCCTGCGGCAGCATACAACAAAAAGCCTGCGCTTTTCGTTGTCAAGAATTCGCAGGTTGCGGAAAGGCATGGTTATGAAAATGGACAATCAAGAATTTCAGGGGACAAGAGAATATGTGGCAAGCGAGGAGCTGATGGCCAGCGTGAATATCGCCATGGCATTGCAGAAGCCCCTCCTCATCAAGGGGGAACCCGGAACCGGCAAGACCATGCTGGCGGAGGCGGTGGCTAAGGCGCTGGGCAAGCGGCTGATTATCTGGAACATCAAGTCCACCACCAAGGCGCAGGAGGGACTTTATGTATACGATACCATCCAGAGACTCTATGACGGACAGTTCGGCGAGGAGGGCGTGGACGATATCGCCCGTTATATCAAGCTGGGCAAGCTGGGAGAGGCATTTGACAGTGAGGAACAGGTGGTGCTTTTGATCGACGAGATCGACAAGGCGGATCTGGAGTTCCCGAATGATCTGCTTTGGGAGCTGGATCAGATGGAGTTCTATATCAACGAGACCAAGCGCACGGTCAAGGCAAAGCATCGGCCCATCGTGATCATCACTTCCAATGCGGAGAAAGAGTTGCCGGACGCTTTTTTGCGCCGCTGCATCTTTCATTATATCGATTTTCCCGATAAAGAGTTGATGGCGGAGATCGTAAAGGTGCATTTTCCCGATGTGGAGGAGCATCTGCTGGCACAGGCCATGGAGGTATTCTATAACATCCGCGGTATGCGGGATATCCGCAAGAAACCCAGCACCTCGGAACTGATCGACTGGGTGAACGCGCTGCAGATCGGGGGCATTCCCACGGAGACCATCAAGTCGGCGCTGCCTTTTATCGGCGTGGTGGTGAAGAAGGACGAGGACATGGAGCTGGTGAAGCATTCCACGAACCTGTAGGCCGCATGGAATCGGCTTTGCGGGCGGCGGAGAGGATGAGAGGGACGGTATGTTTGTTCATTTTTTTGAGACGCTCAGGGAAAAAGGACTGCATGTGACGCTGGGGGAATTTTTGACCTTGCAGGAGGCGTTGGACAAGGGACTCTGCGGCAGTTCCCTGACGCAGTTTTATTATGTGGCCCGGATGATTCTGGTAAAGAGCGAGACGGATTTCGATAAATTTGACATGGCTTTTGAGGAGTGCTTCAAGGCCGCGCAGCATGAGACGGAAGTGGGGGCGCAGATGCTTCGGTGGCTGGATAAGTCCGACATGGTGGAGCTGGCTCACGAGGAGGCCAGAAACCATCTGAACCAGATGGAGGATCTCCAGATCGACAAGGAAGACGTGGAGGAGACCTTCAAACAGCGTTTAAAGGACCAGAACGAAGAACACAATGGGGGAAGTTTCTGGATCGGTACTATGGGAAAGACCTCCTTCGGCAATATGGGCGGCAATGTGGGCGGCGTGCGCGTGGGCGGAAAGACCGGATACCAGTCGGCGTTCGCCGTGGTGGGTGCGCGCAAATACCGGGATTTCAGGGACGATAAGGTGCTGGACAACAGGCAGTTCCAGCTTGCCTTCCGCAAGCTCAGACAGTTCTCCTCAAGGCTGGACATCCCGGAGTCGGAGCTGGACATCGACGGCACCGTGGACAAAACCTGCAACAATGGGGGATGTCTTCAGATCGTGATGAAGAAGCCCCGGAAAAATGCGGTGAAGCTTTTGCTGCTCATGGATTCCGGTGGCACCATGATCCCGTTCAGCAATCTTTTGAACGATCTGTTTCAGGCAGTACACAAGTCCAATCACTATAAGGATGTGAAGACTTATTATTTCCACAACTGTATCTACTCCAAGCTGTACAAGACGCCGGAGTGCGAGAACGGAGACTGGGTGGATACGGAATGGCTGTTCCGCAACGTGGACAGCGATTATAAAGTGATCATCGTGGGAGACGCGGCCATGGCGCCGGAGGAACTTTACTCCGACACGGGCAATTACCGCGGGCCAAACGGCGGCCTTTCGGGATATGAGTGGTTAAAACTGGTGAAGCGGCATTACAAAAAAATTGTGTGGCTCAATCCCAAGATGGCGCCCGGACATGCGCCCTGGCGGGAGGCGGAGACGGCGGTGAAGGAGCTGTTTCCCATGTTCAAACTCACCGTGGACGGGCTGAACCGAGCGATGGTGAAGCTGATGGTGAATAAGTAAAAGTAAAGGGACATCCGTCAACAGCACCGCACAGTCAATCCGCACCAAAAGAGTCCATGGGCGATTGCGAAACTCTTATTTCGGGAAGTGTCATTGTGCAAATTGTATACTCCAACGCAGACACGCTTGCGCTCCCACCTCACCGCAACGGTACATAAGACGCTAAAGTACAGCGTCTAAGTACCGGCGGTTCGCTAGGGTCTGCTTATGGGTATACAACTCGCACAATTCGGATTACCTAAATTGGAGTTTCGCAAACACCTGCCTAAAAGAGTCCATAGGCGTTTGCGAAACGCTCTAATTTGCAAAGAGTCATTGTGCTAATTGCACATT
>JAMPGV010000034.1 GCA_023663735.1 Muribaculum sp.
GAGCGAAAGCGTGTCTGCGTTGAATGTGCAATTTGCACAATGACACTTTCCGAAGTAGAGTTTCGCAATCGCCTACATTCCTCCTTTTCTCTATTACGGCTCCCCGGGGCGGTACCCGGCGGCCTCCAGCAGATGCTCCTCCCGGATGCTCTCCTCCCCCGCCAAATCCGCGATGGTGCGCGCCGTTTTGATCATCTTATGATAAGTCCGCGCTCCCAGACGCAGGTTCTCATAAATCCGTTCCATCAGCTTCCGCTCCGCTTCCCCCAGCGGGCAGAACCGTTCCAGATCCGCCGCGCGGATATCCGCGTTAAAACGATATCCGCTCTTCTCAAAACGCTCCTTCTGGCGGCTTCTCGCGCGCTCCACCCGCTCCCGGATCCGCTCCGTGGATTCCGCCTCGGCCGCTCCCTGCAGCCCGGACAATTCCACGGCCTGCAGCTGCGTCCACAGGTCGATGCGATCCATCATAGGTCCGGAAACCCGGCTCCGATACCGCATCCGCTGCGTCTCGGTGCATTGACAGCGGTTTCTGTCGGGAAAATACCCGCAGGGACAGGGGTTCATGGCGCAGACCAGCATAAAATCCGCAGGGTAGTTTACGTTTCCTCCCAATCTGGCAATCTGTACCCGATGTTCCTCCAAGGGCTGGCGCATACTGTCGATCAGCTCCCGCCCAAACTCCGGCAGCTCGTCCATAAAGAGAATGCCGCGGTGGCTGAGGGAGATCAACCCCGGCTTGGGATGAAAACTTCCCCCGATCAAAGCCGTCTTCGAGACGGTGTGATGAGGCTTCTGAAAAGGCCTGTCCGCCACCAATGCCTGCCCCTCTTCCAAGAGTCCTGCCACGCTGTAGACGCCCGTCACCTCCAAGCTTTCCTCCAGCGTGAGCGGCGGCATGATTCCCGGAATCCGCTCCGCAATCATAGACTTTCCCGCGCCCGGCGGCCCCGTCATCAATAGATTGTGGAACCCGGCCGCCGCAATCTCCGCCGCCCGTCTCGCCGCTTTCTGCCCGCGGACATCCGCAAAATCCTTTCCGCAGGTTCCACAGGACCGGAGCAGACTCTGCGCATCCACCCGCACGGTCTTTAAAATCCGCTCCTGCGCCTCCGGGCGCTCCTCCTGCAAAAAGAGAGGAATCTGGGCAATATTGTCCGCTCCCCGCACAATAATCCCCGGAATCACGGCGCCCTCCGCCGCGTTGGCCATGGGTACGATGCATTGGGTAATGCCTGCCTCTGCCGCCGCCCGCACAATGGGCAGCACCCCGCGGACTTTCTTGATTTCCCCATTGAGTCCCAGCTCCCCCAGAAAGAGGATCCCCTCCGCAGCCTCCGCCGGGAAATAGGACATGGCCTGCAAAATCCCCACCGCTATGGGCAGATCAAAAGCGGTTCCCTCCTTCCTCACATCCGCAGGGGCAAGATTCACGGTGATCCGCGCGGCAGGAATTGTAAATCCGGCATTTTTTAACGCGACTCCCACACGCTCTCTGGACTCCCGCACCTCGTTTCCCAGAGAACCCACCATGGAAAACATCGGCAGACCGTTGTCAAGATCCACCTCCACCCGGACAAGGCAGGCAGAAACGCCCGTCAGGCCTCCCGTCAAAATTCGACAAAACATAAACCATCCTCCTTTTGATAACTGTATCTGGGCGTTTGCGAAACTCTGAATTTGGCACAGACATCGCGGTGCAAACGCTTATTGTGCGTTAGATGAAATCGGGAAAAGTAAAAAGTTGAAAATAAGAGACAGGAAACAGAAAATGCAGACAGAAAACAAAAAATAGGAAATACAAAATACAAGAGAAAAAAGACGAGCGTTTCAAGTTTTGTGTAAACTCCAAAAACGGATATCAGACTTATCAATCGTTACAAATGGTCAGAGCTGATGGGACTAGCCAAAAAGACACAATCGAAAATGAAAAAGAGTATATGAAAAATGAGAAGTAAAAAGATGTCAAACCGGACAATCAGAATAAAATCCACACCCGCTGCGGTATGCGCCGGGACGCGGAACCCTCTCCCGCTCTCGGCCGCATACCCACGGTCGTTTCGTCATGCTTTATCAAATGGTTCTGCATTAAATTTTTTTCATCATCGCATCGGGATCGTGCGCAAAGTGAACCGCCTGCTCGCGGTCAATCCTGCCCGCCAGATACAGCTGGCCGATGGCTTCATCCATGGTCATCATGCCCATCTTGCGGTTGGTCTGCATCACGCTGTCGAGCTGATGGGACTTGGATTCACGGATCAGGTTTCTCACGGCATGGTTGGCGTGCATGACCTCGAACGCCGCCACACGTCCCACGCCGTCGGCGGTGGGAATCAGCTGCTGGGAGATAACCGCCTCCAGCACGTTGGCGAACTGAATCCGGATCTGCTGCTGCTGATGAGGCGGGAATACGTCGATGACACGATCCACCGTGCTTGCCGCCGAGTTGGTATGCAGGGTGGAAAGCACCAGATGTCCTGTCTCCGCCGCGGTGATCGCAACGCTGATCGTCTCAAAGTCACGCATCTCTCCCACCAGAATCACGTCCGGATCCTCACGGAGCGCCGCACGAAGCGCGCTGGCATAGCTCTCGGAATCGATACCGATCTCTCTCTGGTTCACCATGGAAAGCTTGTGCGGATGCAGGTACTCTATCGGGTCTTCCAGCGTGATGATGTGCGCATCACGGCTGCTGTTGATCTTGTCGATGATCGCCGCAAGGGTGGTGGACTTACCGCTTCCGGTAGGACCTGTCACCAGAATCAGCCCACGCTTTCTCTGATACAGGTCAATCACGGATTCCGGCACGCCCAATACCTCGGGCGAAGGCACGTCCGTTCCCACCACACGAAAGGCCATGGCGATGGAACCTCTCTGCTTAAAGGCGTTCACACGGTAACGGCCGAGTCCGGGAACGGAAAAGGACATATCAAATTCGCCCCGCTCCTCAAAAATCGCCCTCTGGCGCTCGTTCATCACGTTGACCAGCACATCCAGCGTGTCCGCCGGCTGCATCGGCGGAAACTCCGAAGTCAGCAGATTGCCGTTCACACGCATCTTGGGCGGCAGTCCCACCGTCAGATGCACGTCGCTGGCTCCCAGCTCGGTTCCCTTTGTCAAGATCTGTTCAATATACGACATTTCGCATCCCTCTTTTCGACTATAATTTATTGAATCTATCCCATATTAAAAAAACATTTCCTAGAACCCGGCTTTCCGCAATGTTTCCGTATCCATGACACAACGGTTGTCCAATGTTTTCATAATATCAACCACTTCAAAATCCTCATTGACGGGGAGCGACAAGTCGATGATGGTATTGTCCTTGAAACTGAGAACCGTGGGTCGGAGAATATCCTTGGGATTCTCCGCCAGCACCAGCGCCTTCTCCCCCGTGTTCAACTCCACGCTGATCCCCGGGAACAGGATGTTGACCGAGTTGACCAGAGCCTCCACCACCGCCGGATCGTAAAGTTCCGGATTGCTGTAGAGCTCCTTGATGGCCTTCACCTCCGACATGGCGGAACCGTTCAGCGTCATGCCCGTGAGTTCGTCATAGCGGTTGGCCACCACTAAAACCTTGGCTCCCTGCACCATTTTCATATTGGCGTGGGTAGGCTCGTCCTTATAAGAGTCCATCTGCGCCACCACCGCCTGATTGCAGATCCGCTTGATGGCGAGGCCGTCCTTGAGCGCCTCCTCCACGATATCCCCGGAATTCATCTGCGCCGTGTAAAGGCGCATCCGCTCCTCCTCGGTCGGCTCATTGCTGTATACAAAATCCCCCGTCAGGGACAGCTTCCCGATATCGTGCGTCACCGCCGCATACAAGATCTGGCGCTGCTCCTCCAGACGCAGATTCAGCACATGGGTGATCATGGCGCACAGAATGGCCACATTCAACGCATGACGGTGGATAAAATCATCCCTGCTCCGGAGATTCTGGTAAAAATTTACCTTTCCGTTCAGCCGTCCGTAGTTTTTAATAATCATGTCCGCGATGCTCTGCATTTTGTCCTGCTTTTTGGTGAGCAGGATTTGGGACAGTTCCTCCTGAATCGCAAAGACCGCCATCGTCTGAAAACGCTCAAACTCCCGATCTTCCTCCGACATGGGCGGCAGAGGCTCCGCAGGTTCCAGTATGTAAATGCCCAACAAGCCGAAATTCTTGACGCTGTCTATGGCCTGTGTGGACAGCTTGGTATCCCGCTCAAACAAGAGAACACCTTCCTTGCTATATATCGGACGTGCAAGCCGCATACCGATCTTCAGATTTTCGATCTCCACAAATTTCATCGCTCTGCTCTCTCGTTTCTCGGAATTTCGATTTTTTCTTAATAATTATACTATAATCGCACTATTTTGGCAAGGAATATTGAAAATTTTATAATTGTATGACATCTTTCTGACCGCTTTGGGGTCGATTTCCTCCTCAAACCGACGTCTCCTGCAGCTCCAGAAACCGCTGTCTCAGCTTTTGCAGCGCCCGTTTTTCGATGCGGGAGACGTAGCTTCTCGAAATCCCCAAGGCTGCGCCGATCTCGCTCTGGGTCACCGCCCTGCGCCCGCCGAGACCGTAGCGCAGTCTGATAATCTCCCGCTCTCTGTCCGTCAGGCATTCCTCCACAAAAATAAAAAGTCTGCGGATATTGCTCTGCAGCTCCATGCATTCCACAGTATCCACCTGCTGCTCCTCGATGACGTCCACCAGCCGGATCTCGTTTCCCTCCTTATCCTGGCCGATGGGTTCAAAGAGAGAAACCTCTCTGGAAGTCTTTTTCTTGGCGCGGAGCATCATCAAAAGCTCATTGTCTATACAGCGGCAGGCATAGGTGGCAAGCCTGCCCTTTCCGGCGTCAAACGTGTCCACCGCCTTGATCAATCCGATACAGCCGATGGAGATCAGATCCTCCATGTCCTCATCCACATTCTGATATTTCTTGGCCACATGAGCCACCAACCGGAGGTTGCGCTCGATCAAAATCTCCTTTGCCTGTCTGGATTCCTCCACGCTGCCCTCTCTGAGCAGGCTGACATAATGAGCTTCCTCGGCCGGAGTCAAGGGTTTTTGAAAGGTTTGCAAGGGCGTGCCTCCGTGGATCTTCCTTCACAATAGTTTATGTGAATGGGACGCCGACAGTGCATGGCACAAAAAATTAAACCCTATGTTAATAAAAATCCGGCCATCACATAATTGCTCACATCCACGCCCCGCATGGTCAGCGCCAGCCAGTTCCCCCGCCGCTCCAACAGTCCTTCCGCCATGCTTTTGCGGATCTGCTCCCCGTAAATCTCCTCGATCTCTCTGTGAAATGTCTCCCGAAACGCCCGCACATCAACGCCGTCGGCCATGCGCAGCCCCAGAAACAGGGTCTCCTCCATCCGCTCCGCCTCCCCGAGTCTGTGGATCTCCTCCCGGCAGTTTTCGGGCGCGGCCAGATAAGGCTCCAGCGCGTCCCCGTTCCTAAAGCGGACTTCATCCATGAGGGAGGCCGCGCCGACGCCGAATCCCAGATACTCCCTGCGCCGCCAATAGCCGCAATTATGCAGACACCGGAATCCCGGTCTGGCATAATTGGAAATCTCGTAGTGTTCATATCCCGCCGCCCGCAGGATCTGTGCCGTCCGCCAATACATCTCCCGCTCCGTCTCCTCGTCCGGCAGTTCCAGACGCCCCGCCCGCCGCATTTGGTCAAAGGGCGTTCCCTCCTCGATCTGGAGTCCGTAGGCGGAAATATGTTCCGGCGCGGGGTGCAGCGACAGAACCGCCTCCAGCGTCCGCTCCCAGCCATCCGGCGTCTGCCCGGGAAGACCGCTTATCAGATCCGTGTTGATATTGGAAAATCCAGCCTCCCTCGCCCATCCATAGGCCTCCAGAAACTCTCCGAACGTGTGGATCCTGCCGATGCGCTTCAACTCTCCGTCGTCGGCAGACTGGCAGCCAATGCTCAGCCGGTTGACGCCCGCCGCCCGGTAAAGCGCCAGACTTTCCCGCGTCACCGTCCCCGGATTGACCTCCATGCTGATCTCCGCATCCTCCGCCAGCGGATAGTCCTGCCGCAGCGCCTCCGTCAGCCGCCCGATCCAAGTCGCATCCACCGCCGAGGGCGTTCCTCCCCCGATAAAGACGCTGACCACCCGGCAGCCCGCCGTCTCCTGAGCGTTATGGCGCAGTTCCCGGAGCAGCGCCTCCATATATGCGTTCTGCACCCGCCTCCCGGCAGGTGCAGACAAGAAATCACAGTATTGGCATTTTTGTATGCAGAACGGGATGTGGAGATACAGCTCCAGCTCCCGCATTTTCTTATTTTCTGTCATCCAGTTTCAAAACGCTCATAAACGCCTTCTGCGGAATTTCCACATTCCCGATCTGGCGCATACGCTTCTTCCCCTCTTTCTGTTTCTCCAAAAGTTTCTTCTTGCGGGTGATATCGCCGCCGTAGCACTTGGCAAGCACGTCTTTCCGCATGGCCTTGACGGTCTCCCGCGCGATCACCTTTCCGCCGATGGCCGCCTGAATGGGAATCTCGAAAAGATGTCTGGGAATCTCGTCTTTTAGTTTCTCGCACATCTTCCTTCCCCGTTCATAGGCGGAATCCGCGTGAACGATAAAGGACAGCGCATCCACCTCCTCGCGGTTGATCAGGATGTCCAACTTCACCAGCTTAGACTCCTCGTATCCCTTGATGTCATAGTCGAAGGACGCATAGCCTCTGGAGCGGGACTTCAACGCGTCGAAGAAATCATAAATGATCTCGTTCAAGGGCAGCTCGTACTTTAAGAGCGCCCGGGTACCCTCGATGTATTCCATCCCCAGATACCTCCCCCTGCGCTCCTGACACAGCTCCATAATCGAGCCGATGAATTCGCTGGTCACCATGATCTCCGCGCTGACGACCGGTTCTTCCATGTATTCGATCTCGGACGGATCCGGCAGGTTCGAGGGGTTGGTCAGCTCCATGACCTCGCCGCTTGTCTTATGCACTTTATAGACCACGCCGGGAGCGGTGGTCACCAGATCCAGATTGTACTCGCGCTCCAGCCTCTCCTCAATGATCTCCAGATGCAGAAGCCCCAGAAATCCGCAGCGGAATCCGAATCCCAGCGCCACGGAGGTCTCCGGCTCATAATTCAGGGAGGCGTCGTTTAACTGCAGCTTCTCCAGCGCGTCCCGCAGATCGGGATATTTGGCTCCGTCCGCCGGATACATGCCGCAGTAAACCATGGACTGCACTTTCTTGTAACCGGGAAGCGGCGCGGCACAGGGACGCGCATTGTCCGTCACCGTATCGCCCACTGCGGTATCCTTCACATTCTTGATGGAGGCCGTGATATAGCCCACCGCTCCGGCGGACAGTTCCTCGCAGGGGATAAAACGCCCCGCGCCGAAATACCCCACCTCCACCACCTCTTCCACGGCACCGGTGGCCATCATGCGGATTACGGTTCCCTTTCTCACCGTTCCCTCCATAATGCGGCAGAAGATAATCACCCCTTTATAAGCGTCGTAGAGCGAATCAAAGATCAGCGCCTGCAAGGGATTGTCCGGACTGCCCGCAGGCGCCGGAATCTTGGCCACGATCTGCTCCAGAACCGCCTCGATGTTCAAACCGTTCTTGGCGGATATCAAGGGCGCGTCCTGCGCCTCAATGCCGATCACATCCTCGATCTCCTCGATGACCCGCTGCGGCTCCGCGCTGGGCAGGTCGATCTTATTGATCACGGGAAACACGTCAAGATTATGATCCAGCGCCAGATACACATTGGCCAGCGTCTGCGCCTCGATGCCCTGCGCCGCGTCCACCACCAGAATCGCACCGTCACAGGCGGCCAGCGATCGGCTGACTTCATAGTTAAAATCCACATGCCCCGGCGTGTCGATCAGGTTAAAGATATACTCCTCCCCGTCCTGCGCCTTGTACACCGTGCGGACGGCCTGCGCTTTGATGGTGATGCCGCGCTCTCTCTCCAGATCCATGTTGTCCAGCACCTGCGCCTGCATCTCTCGGCTGGTGAGCAGCCCGGTCTTCTCGATAATGCGGTCGGCCAGCGTGGATTTGCCGTGATCAATATGCGCCACAATGCAGAAATTGCGGATTTTGCTTTGGTCAACTGAAGCCATACTCTTCCTCGTCTTTCTTCCCTCGAATCTGTCGGTATCCTATCTCGCTTAAAACTCTTCATCCATTATAAGAAAAATATCCGCTTTCGTCAACGCAAGTTTTCCCGCTCTCAAAAGCCGCTATGTCCGCATCCTCTATGTTCCCGCCAGCACCAGATCCAGCACATGAGCCAGCGGACCGCAGGCGTTCATGGCCTCCTCCACCGTGTTGTTCTGCGCCCCCAATTCCACCAGAAGCGACCTCGGACGCAGATGCAGATTATAGCGATAGCCCTTCAGATAAATTTTTCTGGCAATCCCCGGATAATATTCCTCGCATTTGAGCTGCATTTGAAAAGAAAACGCCAGATTCTCCTGCTGATAATCGTTCTGCAGATAGTCGATATCGCCGGACTTCTTTGTGCGGGACAGCCCATTGAAAAACATAAACCGCGCCGTGGGCCGCCCGTCCAGATTCATGGCAAGTCTGGTTCCCTCCGCCATCTCGTCCCGGTGCAGGTCGATCACCACCTGTATGGTGGGATACCGTTCCAAAAGCTCCTCCAGCGCGGGCAGCGCCTTGCCGTAGGCGTCGTCCCGCCTGTCCACGTCATATTGTCCGGTGTGGTGCAGCACCGTGTAGCCGTAGTCGTCCCGCAGAATCTGCGCCAGATATTCTCCCACGCCCACGATGGACGTGTCTGCGTCCCCCGGCACGGAATCTGCGAACGCCTCCTGCGAATGGGTATGATAAATCAGAATCTGCGGTCCTTCCTCCGTTTTCGCCAAGGTCAGATCCTCCGAGAGCAGGGCGGACAGATCCAGCTGGTTTCTGCCCACCATCGTATTGCCGTCCACCGTATAGAAGGTCTTTAACAGCGTCTCATAATCGGAATATTCCTCCAGATCCAGCTGCAGCTTCCGCTCGTGCGGGACGAACTTTTCCCTGTATAGGAGCGCCATCTGGTTCTCCTCCCGCAGAAGCTCCTGCAGATCCGTCTCCTGCCGCTCGTCCGACTCGCTTTCCTGCGCCGAAACCTCCCCGTTTCCACGCTCCGTCAGCTCCTCGTAGGTCATCATCCGGGAATGGCCGTCGTCCTCCCGCACCGTGCAGTCTTCGTCCGTCTTCTGCCCGGCGCCCCGCCCGGCCATGCCGTAGAGGGGCAGAATCGTCTCTATCTGGGTATACGCTGCCCATTCGGTACAGCTCAGCCCCGCCTGCGTGGAGACCCCGGGCAGGAACCGCTCGTAGAGCGCGTCTGCCAGCTCTTCCGCAAACACCTGTCCCACCGCTTTCCACAGAGCGGTTCCGCTTTCCGAATGCCTGCCCCGCATTCCGCTCCAAAGCAGACCTCCGATCAAAAAGAAAAGAGCCAGCCCCGCCGCCCTTGCCACGCCTCGCCGCATCCGAACGAATTTCCTTTGACTGCTTCTCCGTTCAGTATATGTGTCCGTCACCCGCCACAGACTATATTATTTTTTTCCATGGCGATATTGATGCCCTCGGAGAGGGTAAAACTTACCCGCTTGATCACCGCGTCAATATCCTTGCCCGTCATATACAGATTATTCAGCTCCGCGAACGCAAGCCTGCTGTCAAATTTTTTGTCCGTTTCCTCGTCCATCCACTTCTTCAGCGCGTCCCCCACGATGGTGGCCGCATCCACCACGGTGGGAACGCCCACCGCGATCACCGGAATCCCCAGCTCCTCCTCCGTCAAGGCGTTCCGGTGGTTGCCCACGCCGGATCCGGGCTGAATGCCCGTGTTGGTGATCTGGATGGTGCGGTTCAACCGCTTGATGCTTCTGGCCGCCAGCGCGTCAATCACAATCAGCACATCCGGTTCCGTCTCCTGTACCACGCCCTTCACGATCTCCGCCGTCTCCATGCCGGTCTTGGCCATCACCCCCGGCTCCATGCTGCTCACCTGATTCATCTTGCTGCAGTTATAGGCAACTTTGCCGTACTCCTTCACCACATGCCTCGTGATAAACAGATTGTCTACCACATGGGGACCCAGCGCATCCGCCGTCACCTCCCGGTTGCCCAGCCCGATCACCAGAACGGACAGTTCGCTGTCCCCGTTCGGGATCATGGCCAGAAGCTCCTTGGCCAGACAGGCGGAAATTTCCCGGTGGTACCCCTCGTCGGGTTCCACCATGGCGGGCGCTTCGATGGTGACATAGGTTCCCACCGCTTTTCCCATGGCTTTCGCCGCATTCTTGGTATCGATCATCACCCGGGTGACTTGTATGTCGTCCTCCTCCAAATAATATTCCTCCACACGCACGCCATGCAGATCGCTGTCCGCCTCCGTGATGCTCTCCCGCGCCTCCAGCGCCAGATCCGTCCTGATCTGAAAATTTCCCATGTCAATAACCATGCCTTTCTGCAGCCTGCGAATTCTTGACAACGAAAAGCGCAAGTCTTTTGTTGTATGCTATCGCAGGCACAAAGTTGTGACCCTTACGACTTGTGTCTTCTTTCTTTTCCGTATTTTTAGGATTTCTTATTTTTAGCATTTATTTTTAGCATTTATTTTTGATATTTTTTGCAAATTTCATGAAAATATGTATTGACAAACTCCCCGGAATTGACTACACTACAATAGTATGTTTATCATAGTCTTCCGTGTCTGACTATCGTGAAACATTTGCAAATTTTAAGAATCAATCCTTTAATCATTCAAATGGAGGTGTACGACTTGGCTAACATTAAATCCGCTAAAAAGAGAATCTTAGTGACCCGCGCCAGAACCGAGCGCAACAAATCGATTCGCTCCGGCGTGAAGACCGCGATCAAGAAAGTATATGCGGCAATCGAATCCGGCGACAAGGCGGCAGCCGCTTCCGAGCTTCGGTCCGCTATCAAGGTTGTGGAAATGGCCGGCAGCAAGGGCGTTTATCACAAGAACAATGTGGCGCGCAAAGTTTCCCGTATAAGCAAAGCTGTAAACGAGATGGCTTAAGAGCCTGCGCGGGACTTTATAAACTTGATCCATTCAAAAAGCACCTATTCCGTCAATAGGTGCTTTTTTTGTTCTCCTGATCGCTTTGAGGATTCTAGCGCCGTCTTCCGCCGCCGCCATGGCTGTGTCCGCCGCTGCTGGTATGGCTGCCATAGCTTCCGCCGCCCCGGTGGCTGCTTCCGCCTCCGCCGCCTCCGCTGCTGCTCGACTCGATGCGGCGGCTCGTCACACTCTTTCGGATAAAGTCATCCGTGCGCAGACGCACCACGGGAACGCCTCCCTCCACATACGTCCCGGCCGACGTAGTGTCTTTTCCCATGGTGGGCATCAGATGGGACAACAGATAGAAGAGCGCCACCATAAAGGAGATCACAGACACTCCGAAAAACACCGACACCCACTCACCGGGCGTGGTTCCATATCCCCGATCACCGGCGCCATATCTGCCGAAATCCGCCAGCCGTTTGGCCGCAGCCAGATAAGCGCGGTAGGGATTCCGGTCGATATATTCGTACATATCGTCCAGAACTTTGTCCTCCTCCCATATTCCGATGATCTCTTCCATCTTGCCGCTGGTGGACAGCCAGGAACCCTTCTGACTGCCGTCCGCGTCCTCGTACCAGTTGTCCAGAAGAAGCGCACCGTCGCCATGGGCTTTGTTCCATCCGTAGTTTCCGTTGTCATAGAAGTCGTCCGCATAGTTCATCATGTTCCACTCCCAATCGGAATCGTCCTTCCCCATGGGTTCCCTCAGCGTCACGATGACAATATCCACATGGCTCTTTTGCTCGTACTCGGCAATCTTGTCCCGAAGCGTCTGCTCCTCACTGTCGGTAAGCACATCCGCATAGTCATAGACCCTGCCCTCGTCCGCATTCCGGTTGCCTCTGGGAAGTCTGGCCGACACCGTCTGTGCAATCAGAACCACGGAGGTCACCGCCACGGTGATCCCCACAATGATAAACCAGATTCTGAAATATCTCAAATACTGCCGCAGGGCTTGTCGTTTGATTTCTTTGTCCATCGGTCTCTCTCCTCTACCATACCAATAACAATGCCCACAGCATCACGTTGCCGAGAATCAGCATCAGGCTGCCCCACAAAGTTCCGGTATAGACCAACACTTTCTTGACGGATGTGGGCGCCGTCCCCACAATTTTGCCCGTCTGCCCGTTGACATAAAAGGGATACTCCTTCCCCGCATAACGATAGAGATACTTCCACACGGGGAGCAGCCCGAACGTCTGCTTTGCATCCTGTACCCGGACGTCGTTGCGGATTGCCCGCAGACTGCTGTATTCTAAGACCTGCGCATTGAGCAGCGCATTGCTATCCTCCGTCATTTTCTTTTTCGCCCGGCCTTCCGCCTCGGCGGCTCCCATATTATAGCGCTCCGCCGCAAACCCCGACAGATATTTCGGCTCAAACGGAATCATCTGCTTATAATCATAGGGTTCCATCAGATCCATCACGTCGTCCGGCATATCTACGGACGCATCCACCGGAATGTCCTGAAACGCGATATCCAGATTGCGGCGCACATCGTAATAAGAGGTCTCCGTGTAATGCATATTGCCGCTGGTCCAGCTCTGCACTCTGGTTCCCTCCGCCTGATAATCTACATTGACGTCATAGTCGTAGAACCAGAACGGCACATAATTGCCCGCCATGCTATCCAGCCGGGCCTCCGAGAGGAAATCCGTGGGTGCAAACACATTCCTGCTGAATTTCTCACGCAGGGATTTCTTGCAGGACTCTTTGCCCAGCTCAAAGGGAATCACCACCTTCGGCATCCACTCTCCCTCCATCCGCTGTTCCAGTATCAGATAATTGCCGCAGTAGGGACATTGCGTGGCCGAGGTGTGTTCCTTTAACGGGATCTCGCCCCCGCAGTCCGGACAGATCTGGCTTCTTGAAAATTCTTCAACCTCTACGCCGACGACAACCGTCGCCTCCTGACTCTCCTCGCTCTCGCAATAAGGACAGAACATTTTATGCCGCTCGGGACTGTACACCACGTTTCCGCCACAGTTTTGACATTTAAAAATCATTCCGCATTCCTCTCTTTTCCTCTGGAAGCTGCAGACGCTTGCGAAACGCTGCATTTCGTAAAGGATCATTGTGCAAATTACATATTCACAAATATTGCTATTCATGAATATTAAATATTCATGAAACAGCCGGAGAAGTCCGCCTGTACTCCTCCGGCTGCGTTCCTGCCGGTATCCGAAACCGTCCGGTTTCCGCCTTACTGCATATCAATCACAATATGTCTGGGCTGTCCGGTAATCATGATCGGCGTCAGTTCCGCCTGAATCAAAGGCTTGATATAATTGATCATCTTCTGGGATACAAAGGTGCCGTCCTCGGTGATCCACTCCAACGGAACCTTCTTCTCCACGTTTGCAATCTTATGCACGTCGTAGAGTCCGGTGGTGCAGATATAGGGATCGCTGGACTCTCTCTTTAAGGTGATCATCATGCCCGTCTCACCGTCGAAAGCCGCCTTCACAGCCGATCCGCCCACCTGATAAGCCTCGGTAATATCCACGCGGGAGGTCAGATGCCCTGCGCAGCGCTGCATGGTGGACAGCTCAATCGCTCTGGATTTGCAGCCGAACTTCCCACTCACCAGATCCGCCAGATACTTCGCGGTTCCGGACAGCTGCTTATGGCCGAAAGCGTCCACATACTCGTTGTGGTCGCCGTGTTCAAACACATACTTGCCGTCCGCGGTCTTGATGCCCTCGGAGACAGCCATCACGATGGCGTCCTTGGTCTCCAGAAGCTTTCCGACCTTGGCCACAAACTTGTCGATGTCAAACGCAACCTCCGGCAGATAAATGCCGTCCACACCCTCGCAGTCCTCGCAGGTGGCAAGTGCGGCCGCACCCGTCAGCCATCCGGCGTTGCGTCCCATGATCTCGATGATGGTCACATTCTTGATGTCATACACCAGACCGTCGCGGATGATCTCCTTGGTCACGGAGGCGATATATTTGGCCGCGCTGCCGTAACCGGGCGTATGATCCGTCACTTCCAGATCATTGTCGATGGTCTTGGGTACGCCGATGAAACGGATCGGGCTGTCGATGGTAAGCGCATAGTCGGACAGCTTCTTGATGGTGTCCATGGAATCGTTGCCGCCTATGTAGAAAAATGCCGAAATTTCATACTTCTGAAGCAATTCAAAAATCTTCTCGTACAGAGCCTTGTCCGTTTCCATCTCCGGCAGCTTAAAGCGGCAGGAACCCAGAAACGCAGAAGGCGTCCTCTTCAAAAGCTCCAGATCCAGATCGGACTTGATCTTCTCGTCCATATCGACGATCTTCTCCTCCAGAAAACCGTGAATGCCATGGCGCATTCCATAGACCTTTCCTGCCCCCAGATCCTTGGCCGTCTTGTAGACGCCTGCCAAAGAGGAATTGATTACGGCGGTAGGCCCGCCTGACTGCCCCACAATTACATTTCCTAACATAAATACCTCCTTCTCCCATGAAAATGAGTTTTGCTTACGCCTTTTCTATTTTACCACAAAAAAGAGAGACATACAAGAATGACTTGTGCTGTCTCCCACCGTATTTTATTCTATTTTCCCGTTACGCGCCTTTCTCTTTCAGCTCCCGCAAATATCGGGTCACCTCGGCGCGCAGCGCCTTGAACGCCTCCACCACCACCGGGTCGAAGTGAGAACCCGACGACTCCTCAATGATCCGGTAGGCCTCCTCCACAGGCATCGCCTCTTTATAACAGCGCTTGGACGTCAGCGCGTCAAATACATCCGCAACCGCCATAATCCGGGCGCAAAGCGGTATCTCCTCGCCGGAAATCCCCTCGGGATAACCGGAACCGTCCCATTTTTCATGATGGTACTTGGCCACGTCGTGCGCCATCTCGATATAGTCCCGCTCCTCGATCCCCCGCATGGTCTCGTAGATGATTTCGCCGCCCTCCGCCGCATGGCATTTCATGATCTCAAATTCTTCCGCCGTGAGCTTTCCGGGTTTCTGCAGAATCGCATCCGGAACCTTGATTTTGCCGATGTCATGCAGAGGGGCCGCTTTCCACAGATTTTCCAGAAATCCTGCGTCAATCTGCTCGGGATAGACGCCCTCTCTGGCCAGTTCTCTGGCAATCCTGTCCACCAGCCAGCCGGTGCGCTTCACATGCTCTCCCGTATCGCCGTCCCTTCCCTCGATGAGGTTGGCCATCGCCACAATGGTGTGATACTGCAATTCCATCACCCGCTGCTGGTGGCTTTTCAGCTCCTCTTCCTGTTTGCTCACAATCATTCTGCCGTGGCGGGACACCACATAGATACAGACCGCAACAATAAAACCGACCACCGCCAGACACAGCCAGGCCATCAGCCGCGCCGTGCGGATACTCGCCTCCATCTGTGCGGCGGCCTCGCTCCCCCTCGCTTCCGTCTCGCGCCCCAGATTCGCCAGCGTCTCATTGACCGTGTCAAAATAGGGGTTCAGCTTCATGCCCACATAATACTGCGCGCTCTGTTTGGATCCCTTTCTGCTCAAATCCAGCACCACCGCCGTATTGGACTTAAATCCCACATGCTGCTTGACGATGGTGTGCAGCATTCCGCCGTCCGCATCCTCTCCCAGACTGTTCTCCAACTGTGCAAAAAGTTCCGACATCTCCTCCAGCAGCCCGTCGATGCGCTCTTCATACCGGTCGTACTCTGCCTCTTCCGTATTGACAATATGCTGCCATACCAGCGATTCCGTCTGATAGACGTCCTCCCTGATGTGATCCATGATTCTCTGATTCTGCACCGATGTGCTGAGATTGTCTTGATACTGATCGGAGATGGTATGGATATTCTGTACCAAAAGTAATATACCCAGAATACATGCCACCGACGCAGCCAGCACCGATACCAGTATGTGATGGATCATCTTCCGCATATCCATACCTCCCGCCGTTTAAACCGCAATTTCGACCGCTGTCCGGGCGGATTCTGTCCCCTCCTTCAAACCGCCGTCTTACTCTTCCGGCTTCTGCGCTTCTTCCACCAGCTCGTCCAAAAGCTCCTGCAGATCCCTGCCGTCCGGATTGCCCGATGCCATGATTGTACCAAAAATTGCGGCCGGTGTCCAGAACGAACCCGAGATGGACTGTCTGGTGGAGTATGCCGCCTGACTGCCCAGCGCCATCACGGCGGGGGAAGCCTGCACCTCTGCTGACTGTGCCGCCTTCACGTTGGAGGGACATTCTCCCGTCACCTGAAAACGCTTGAGCTGGTTCTCCTCGTTGGTCATATAGGAGGCAAACTCCGCAGCCCATTTGGGCGAATCGGAACCCGCCTTGACTCCCATCAATTTATAGCCGGCAAAACTTCCCATCTGCACCTGCTCCCCCTTCAAGGTGTAGGTCGGCAGTTTGACCGCCCGGAAATTGTCTCCCCACTGTTTCTTGATGAATTCCGCATTCCAAGGACCGTTTACCCCCGCGGCGACCTCCCCGCTCTCGATCCCGTTCCGAAGGCCCTCGTCGTTGGTGTTGAGGAACGCCTTGCTCTCCGCAATGGCAAGCATGGCTTCCGCCACATCCGTTCCTTTGTAAGGCCCGTCCGTCCGGTTCCAATCGCAGACATTGCTTCTGCCATCCTCCGCCAGACTGATCTGCATACCCGCGCCGCCGAAGAACGAATAGATGTACCATCCGCTGGTCCAGTCCATGGCTATGGATTTCCCCGCCTGCTCCGCCGCCTGCAGCATCCTGTCAAAGCTCTCCACATCCGCCTCGTCAAAATATTCCGCATTGTAATACATGAAATAGCCGTTGCTGGCCGTCAGCGGGTAGGCATAGAGTACGCCGTCCTTGGACGCCTCCTGAATGGCCGCGCTGTCCGCCCCACCGTTCGCCGCGATGACCTCGTCTGCGTCCTTCTCCACGGGAAGCAGCACGCCTGCATTGATCAGCCGGGGCAGCTGATCCCCCGCAAAGGAAAACACATCCGCCAGCTGATCCGGATTGCTCACCGCATTGTCCGCCACGGTGTCCTCGTCCTCCACCCGCAGCACAATCTCAATATCCGCCTCCTTGGCGTGCAGTTCAATAAACGCATCCGCCATCTCCCGGAGCATCTCCTGACTGGCTTCCGACCCCCAGACCGTCAGCTTCACCTGTTCTTTCTTCCCGCACCCGCAGGTTCCCAACAGCATGGATGCCAGCATGGAACCCGTCAACAAAAGCGCCGTCAATCTGCATTTTTTCATCCCTTCCAACCTCCCTAAGACATACTTCTCCATGTTCTTATTATAGAAGTTTGGCGGATAAAGTCAATGCTTAAAATGCGAACCGGACTTCCGGCACCTTTTGATATAAAAAGGGAAAAGACAAGGAGCTTCTTGCGAAAGCTCTCTTTTTATGGCATAATACAACTATAAATTTATTTTACAAATTTCTTTCCCGGATTGCAAAACTCTTATTTGGGCAAACGCCTAAATTTATTACATATAGAAAGGCTGGATTCATGAAAAAATTTACGATATCTATCACCTCTTTGATTCTCTGTCTGGCGATCGTCATTACGTCTTTCCCCATGCCCGCATCTGCCGCCCCGGAATCCAAAACCTGTCATTTTGTGTTTGTCTGTCCGAATAAGTCACACGAATATTGGACTACGATCATAGAGGGAATATACAAAGCGGACGAAAAACAGGGGACGGTGACGGAAGTCATAGGACCCGACACCTACGATAATTGGGAGGCAAATCTAACCGCCAATATGGCTGCCGTCTTGGATCGCGACAATAAACCGGACGGCGTCATCGTCCGCGGCGGCGTACCCGGCCTGAAGGAACTGATTGACAAAGCCGTCGGCATGGGGATTCCGGTGATTACCATAGGCGCCGATGAGGCGGACTCGGCGCGCGCCGCGTTTATCGGCAGCGACAATGCCGTGATCGGCAGGAAGGCTGCGCAGGCGATCGTCCGGCAGATACCGGAAGACTCCAAGATCGGCATGGTCATGACCACGGATCATCCCGAGGACAGCGAATTTTATATCCGCCGTTCTTTTGAGAGCATTGTAAACGACTACAATATGGAAATCGTTGACGAAACCTATCTCGTCACGAACAATTTGGAGGACGCCGAACAGAATGCCCTGCAGCAGGAGGCGGATACCGTTGCCGCAATCAAAGAAATGCTGGAGAGAAATCCCGATATGAAGGCTCTGTTTACCACCGGCGCCGTCAATGCCGGATATGCCGCCAAAGCCAAGGAGGAACTGGGGCGGGACGAGCTTGTGATCGTCGGACAGGACGATATTACGGCTAATATAGAAGGCGTTAAAAGCGGTTCCATATACGCCGTCACCGCGCAGCGCACGGATCTCATGGGCTATTTGGGCGTGATCAATCTCAAAAAATACATTGATACCGGCGTTCTCTCCAAGTCTATGTATGATACCGGCGTAACGCTTGTCACCCTTGAGAACGTGGATTCCTACAAAGACTTCGATTCGATTCTCAACACAACGACCACTACGGTACGCGTCGGATACTATGACGATAACGAACCGGCGTTTCAAAGCGGTTTTTCCGATGAAGAGCGCAAATCGGGATATGCGTATGATTATTATCAGATGCTGGCGTCGTTTGCAGAATGGAAATATGAGTATGTGTACGGCAGCAAAGAGCAAATCCGTCAGATGCTGATTGCCGGTGAAATCGACATCATGGCAGGCGCCTATAAAACATCGGGTACCCTTGCCAACAAGGTGAATTTTTCAACGCTGGATATGGGACTTTCCGATAACAGATACTTTGCCGTCAAAAAGTCCGATCCCGCCCTGCTGAGTGAATTGAATTACGCAATGGAACAGGTTGCCACGGTTTTCCCCACCTTTACACTGGAATTATACCAGAAATATTACAATGAATCCTCGTCCCTAGCCCTGACAGAGCGGGAAGAACAGTGGCTGATCGAGAAAAACACATTGACGTTCGGATATACGCGCCACCACCTGCCGTTTTCAGATCAGGATGAGGAAGGCAATCCCATCGGGCTTGTCAGCCAGCTGATGGATTCGCTGGAAGAATTTGCGGATATCAAGGTTGTTCCCGTATGTTTTGAATATGTCGAGGATCTGGAGAATGCTTTGAAAGATCATACCGTGGATATAGGCTTTCCCATGTATTCCGACCTCTGGCTCGCCGAACAGAAAGGGCTGCGTCAGACGGAATCCGTGGTTACGGATCGGATGATGATCATTTACCACGGCGAATATACAAGTGATCTCACCTCAAGCATCGCCGTCTCCAAAACATCGCTCGGCCTAAGGGAGTATGTGCCAAACAACTACCCTTCCGCAAGCATAACGGAATACGAAAGTTTCAAGGAAGCGATAGACGCCGTGCGTTCCGACGAGGTGAAATGCCTCATCGGTTATTCGAGTATTTTGCAGCGTATTCTCAGCGGTTACGAAAACGCAGATGAATTGAATATCAGTTACCTTGATAAGTCCGAGGAGCTTTGCCTGTTGGTCAATCAGGAACATGCGATTTTAGACGTAATACTCAACAAAATGATCCATCAGATCAACAGCGAGGTCATCACTGGCTCATTGATGAAATATGCGGGCATGGAAAAACCGGAACCCACATTTATGGACTTTTTCAAACAGTATGCCTATCTCTTTGTACTTGTGCTGATCGTATTTTTTACCGTACTCGCGCTGACCTTTGCTTCTTATATCAAGAGGTCCCGCGCGTACAACAAGCAGCAGGCAAAGATGCAGGCGTCGCTTCAAACTGCTCTGGAGCAGGCGGACGTCGCCAACAAAGCCAAGACAAACTTTTTATCGAGTATGAGCCACGATATCCGTACCCCGATGAACGCTGTTGTCGGAATGACGGATATCGCCAAAAAACATATGGACGACAAAGAAAAATTGAGCGACTGTCTTGACAAGATCACACTGTCAAGCCAGCATCTTTTGACGCTCATAAACGACGTCCTCGACATTTCCAAAATAGAGAGCGGCAAGTTGATGCTCAGTCCGATTAACTTCTCGCTGCGCAGAACAACGGAAAATCTCGTCAACATTGTCCGCCCTATGATCAAGTCCAAGGGGCTGGAATTTGACGTGCATATCCATGGCGCAGACTGCGAGATGCTCTACGGCGACGAGCTGCGTGTCAGTCAGGTGTTTATCAATATTTTGAGCAATGCGGTCAAATATACGCCGAGCGGAGGCAAGATCATCCTTGACCTCTACGAGGAACGCACAGACGACCGGACGGTGCGTCTGGTCTATACGGTGCAAGACAACGGAATCGGCATGAGCCAAGAGTATATGGAGCATATGTTTGACGCATTTACCCGTGCCGCCGACAGCCGCACCAACAAAATACAGGGGACGGGGCTTGGGCTTACCATCGTGAAGCAGATGGTGATGCTGATGAACGGCACGATCGACTGCGAGAGCAAGCCGGATCAGGGAACTGTGTTCACGGTCACACTCGAACTGCCCATAGGCGAGGACAACAGCCTTACCCACACGCTTCCGCCGGTCGATATTCTGCTCGTGGACGATGACGAAATCTTCCTTGACATCACGGAAGACATGATTGAAGAAATGGGCGCAAATGCGGAAAAAGCCTGTTCCGGTGAAAAGGCGCTCGAACTCGTCAAAGCACGACACGAAGCAGACAGCGATTACGCCATCGCCATAGTCGATTGGAAAATGCCGGATATGAGCGGCGCGGAAACGGTACGCGCCATACGCAGTATTGTTGGCGCAAATACGTCTATCATCCTTGTAACCGCCTACGATTGGTCAGATATTGAGGACGATGCGCAAAGCAGCGGCGCGGACGGATTTATCTGTAAACCGCTGTTTAAATCGTACTTGGCAGAAAAGTTAGAACATGCACTCAAAGTCGAAGAAAGCCAAAACGACAACGTGGAGACAAGAAACGACGACCTCAAAGGATTACATATCCTCATAGCCGAGGACAACGACTTAAACTGGGAAGTTGCAACCGAACTGCTTGGCATGTACGGCATTACCACCTGCCGTTCCGAAAACGGGAAAGAGGCTGTAGAAGCGATGCAAAATGCGGCAGACAACCAATATGACCTCATATTGATGGACGTCCAGATGCCCGTCATGAACGGCCGGGAAGCGACAACGGAAATCCGCCGCTCATCAAGAGATTACGTGAAAAATATCCCCATCATCGCAATGACGGCAGACGCTTTTGCCGAGGATATCGCCGCCTGCCTTGCCGTAGGCATGAACGGCCATATTGCCAAACCGTTGAATATGGATAAATTATGTCAAGAGATCCGGCGCGTCCTAAACACTTGAAGCCAGCCAACCCGCGTCTGTTGCTGAAGAAATGCCGGAATTCAACGAAAATACTTAGTTAAAACCGGGCGGAGAATCTTCTCCGCCCGGCCTCATTTTCAAATGTGGAACACCCGGTTCTGCAAAACCTTATTTGTTATAGTTCACAATCTTCCCAAAGTCAGCCTTCAGGGAAGCGCCGCCCACCAGTCCGCCGTCGATATCGGGCTGCGCAAACAGCTCTGCAGCATTTCCGGCGTTCACGGAACCGCCGTATTGGATGCGTACTGCCTCTGCGGTAGCCTGATCGTACATCTCGGCAATGCAGTCACGGATGCCCTTGCATACCTCCTGCGCCTGCTCGGTGGTAGCCGTCTTGCCGGTGCCGATCGCCCAGATCGGCTCGTATGCGATCACAAGATTCTTTACCTGATCTGCGGTCACATCCGCCAGATCGGACTTGATCTGGAGACGAATCCAGTCCATGGTGACGCCCATTTCCCTCTGCTCCAAGGTCTCGCCGCAGCAGAGAATGGGAGTCAGCCCTGCTTCAATCGCCTTCTTCACCTTCTTGTTCAGAAGCGCGTCATCCTCCTTGAAGTAGTCGCGTCTCTCGGAATGTCCGATGATCACATATTTTACGCCTGCATCCTTCAGCATGGACGCGGAAATCTCGCCTGTGTAAGCGCCCTTTTCCTCAAAATACAGATTCTCCGCGCCGACCTCTACGTTCGTACCCTTCACTGCCTCCACAACAGGCACGATGTCAATGGCGGGAACACAATAAACCACATCCACATCATCATTTTTTACAAGATCCTTAAGCTCCGCACACAGCTTTACGGCTTCACTGGGAGTCATATTCATTTTCCAGTTGCCGGCTACAATTTTCTTTCTTGCCATCTTTCTCTATTCCCTTCTTTCCAAAATTTAATGAGCATCGATAGAAGCTCATGAGTATCGATAGAAGCTCATGAGTCCCGACAGGAGCAAAACCGCCCCCGCCGCGCCCAAAATCTGCACGGGCTGCCTGTAAAGTCCGACAGCCAGACAGCTTCCCGCTCCCATACCCACAGTGTAGATGACAGGCAGCTTCGCGTTCTCAGGATAGCCCGCGCTTATATGGTTCTTAACACTACGATACTCCGTTCCGTCCCATTCATGATAGTATTGAACGATTGTGCGCCCCGCCTCGGTGCGCACCACTTCACCCTCCGCCACTGCCACCATCCCGCCAACGGTAAAGGTCTTTGTACCGGATTCCTCCAATGCATTTACCGCCTGCCAAGAAATGGCAAAATACAGCATGTAAACAGCCCACAAAAGACATAAACCGAATCCCGCGCGCCGTATCATTTGTCGTCTGCTGCAGCGACGCCGGGAAGTACCTTGCCCTCAAGGAATTCCAGAGAAGCGCCGCCGCCGGTGGAGATATGGCTCATCTTGTCGCCAAATCCGAGCTGGTTCACAGCCGCCGCGGAATCACCGCCACCGATGATCGTGGTAGCGTCCGTCTCCGCCAATGCCTTTGCAACTGCAATCGTACCTGCTGCCAGCGTCGGGTTCTCGAACACTCCCATAGGTCCGTTCCACACAACCGTCTTGGCATTCTTTACCGCGTCGGCAAACATAGCCTGAGTCTTGGGTCCGATATCCAGCCCCTCCATATCGGAAGGAATCTTGTCGGAATCCACGGCAGAGACCTCCACAGGCGCGTCAATCGGGTTGGGGAATGCCTTTGCGATCGTGGTATCGATAGGAAGCAGAAGCTTCTTGCCCAGCTTCTCCGCCTTCGCCATCATTTCCTTACAATAATCAATCTTCTCGTCGTCCACCAGAGAGTTGCCGACCTCCATGCCCTGTGCCTTCAAGAAGGTATATGCCATACCGCCGCCGATGATCAGCGTGTCGCACTTCTCCAACAGATTGGAGATTACGTTCAGCTTGTCGGCAACCTTTGCGCCGCCCAGAATCGCCACAAAAGGACGAACGGGATTCTCAACCGCATTTCCAAGGAAATTAATCTCCTTCTGCATCAGATAGCCGACCACATTTTCGCCGCCCTTTGCGGTGATGCACTTGGTAACGCCCTCCACGGAAGCGTGCGCTCTGTGGGAGGAGCCGAAGGCGTCGCACACATACAAATCTGCCAGATCTGCCAATTCCTTGGAGAACTCCTCGCCGTTCTTGGTCTCCTCCTTGCCGCGGAAACGGGTGTTCTGGAGCAGTACCACATCGCCCTCTTTCATGGCCTCTACCGCCTTGGTGGCAGCCTCTCCGGTCACATTGTAGTCACCTACAAATACCACTTCCTTGCCGAGCTTCTCGGACAGCCTCTTGGCAACGGGAGCCAGCGACTCTCCCTCGTTAGGGCCATCCTTTACTTTGCCCAGATGGGAGCAGAGAATCACCTTGCCGCCGTCGTTGATTAACTTCCGGATGGTCGGGAGCGCTGCCACGATACGTGTCTCGTCGGTAATCTCACCGTTTTTCAAAGGCACGTTAAAATCGCATCTCACCAGCACGCGCTTTCCCTTTGCGTTAATGTCGTCTACAGATTTCTTGTTTAAACCCATTTGATAAACCTCCGTTTCCTGTCTCTTTTTCAATAGAAGATTGCAAAACTACATTTTTCGTAATCCGAATTGTGCAGATTGTATATTCCATAAGCAGACCCTAGCGAACCGCTGGCACTTAGATGCCGTATTCCGGCATCTTATGTGCCACTGCGGTGAGGTGGGAGCGAAAACGCGTCTGCGTTGGAATATGCAATTTGTACAATGACACCTTGTAAATGAATTTAAAAGGGTCCGGTCCTAAGAACCGAACAAGGGTCCGGTCCTAAGACCGGACCCTGATAGTCCATACCGGAAAGATTAGCCCAGCTCGCTGAAATACTTGATGGTGCGAACCATCTGAGAGGTGTAGCTGTTCTCATTGTCGTACCAGGAGACAACCTGTACCTGCGTATTGCCGTCCTCCATAGGCGCAACCATGGTCTGGGTAGCGTCGAACAGGGAACCGTAGGTCATTCCGATCACATCGGAAGAAACGATCTCGTCGGTATTATAGCCATAGGACTCCGTTGCGGCAGCCTTCATGGCGTCGTTGATCTGCTCCTTGGTCACTTTGCCCTTCACAACGGCCACCAGAATCGTGGTGGAACCGGTGGGGGTCGGAACGCGCTGTGCGGAACCGATGAGCTTGCCGTTCAACTCGGGGATCACCAGTCCGATTGCCTTTGCGGCGCCGGTGGAGTTGGGAACGATATTCTGAGCGCCCGCACGGCTTCTTCTCTTGTCTCCTTTTCTCTGAGGGCCGTCCAGAATCATCTGGTCGCCGGTGTATGCATGAACGGTGGTCATGATGCCGGACTGGATGGGAGCCAGATCATTCAGTGCCTTCGCCATGGGAGCAAGGCAGTTGGTGGTGCAGGAAGCCGCAGAGATCACGGTATCCTCGGGCTTTAAGATCTCATGGTTTACATTGTATACGATCGTAGGAAGGTCATTGCCTGCAGGAGCGGAGATGACAACCTTGCGTGCGCCTGCGTTGATGTGAGCCATAGACTTCTCCTTGGAGGTGTAGAATCCGGTACACTCCAGAACCACGTCAACCTTCAGCTCACCCCAGGGAAGCTTGGAAGCGTCTGCCTCTTTGTAAATGGTAATCTTCTTGCCGTTCACGGTGATGGAATCCTCACCTGCCTCAACCTTGTCGGCATATTTGTATCTGCCCTGTGCGGTATCGTACTTCAGCAGATGTGCCAGCATGTCGGGGCTGGTCAGATCGTTGATCGCTACTACGTCGTAGCCCTCCGCATCGAACATCTGTCTGAATGCAAGACGGCCAATACGGCCAAAACCATTGATTGCTACTCTTACTGACATTTTTGTTTCCTCCTAAAAATTTTTATATTATTCTGACATCCGGTATCGGGTTCTGTCGCCCGGCTTGTCCGATTGTCAAAATTTTGTCACGGCTATATTTTAACTGATTCCCCTTCATAATTCAAGATGTAAATGAAAAATTTACCAAAATATTTTCCAAATCAGGCCAATTTTGCATTTTGTTTCCGTTTTGCAGGGTTTTCGCCGTTTCCGCTTCGCTCTCCTATTCTTGACGGATCGGGGACAAATCATGCGGTCAATCCGAATTTCCTGCAGCCAAATCTGCGCATCATCCGCTTTGATGCACTTGCATTCAAGCCGCCAAAATGGTACTGTGTACATACGCCGCTATACATACGGCCGCTGCCGGACGCCATGCAGACATTTGCGAAACCTCAATTTGGGAGAATCCGAATTGTGCGGATGATATCTTCACAACACACATAACCCTATGCCCGGATCGGAGTTTTGCACCCCTATGAAATAATCCATCGTTTAGGAGACGACATGACACAGAACAAACCCCCCCGTTTTGCCTCTGCGCCCGCCCCGGACCGCCTTGTGCTTCTGGACGAACTCAGAGGGCTGAATTTAATCAGTATGATCCTCTACCACTTTGTGTGGGATCTGGTCTATATCGCAGGACTGTCCATTCCATGGTACTATGGCCACGGCGCTTATCTGTGGCAGCAGGGCATCTGCCGGATTTTTATTTTCCTGTCCGGCTTCTGCTGGCTCTTTGGCAGGAAGCATTTCAAGCGTGGACTCACGGTCTGGCTGTCCGGCGCTCTGGTGACGCTTGTCACTTTGGTCTTTGTCCCCGAGGATCGGGTTCTCTTCGGCGTCCTGACCCTGCTGGGTACCTGTATGCTCCTCATGATCCCGCTCCACGGGCTGTTCGGGCGGGTCAAATCCCTGTGGGGCAACGGGATGCTGTTTCTCTTAAGCCTGTTTGTGTTTCAGGTACTCTATTCCGTTCGGGCAGACATCCCTGCGCCGCCGGAGGGTTCTCCCTGGGAATGGCCCCTTATCTATCTGGGATTTCCGACGAAATCTTTTTACTCCACGGATTACTTTCCCCTGCTGCCGTGGTTCTTCCTGTTTGCGGCGGGGTATTTCTTCCACCGGCTGGCAGAGTTGCTGCACTTTCGGGAATCCGCCTTGCTGCGCCGCTCCTTCTGTCCGTTTCTGGCGGCCGTCGGGCGCAGATCCCTCTTGATCTATCTGCTGCACCAGCCCGTCCTGTACGGCGCAACGATGCTGTTTCTCCTGATAAAAAATTTGAATCCGCAATAAAAATAGATTATAATCATCCTAAAAGGAGGCGCAAACATGCCCATTTTATCAGACTGTCATCTGCACACCCACCACTCCGGGGACTCCGAAGCCCCCATGGAGGACATGATTTTACGAGGCGTCGAACTGGGGCTTCACACCATGTGTTTTACGGAACACAACGATTTCGACCACCCCGCCATCCCCGGGGAACCGGAGAATCCCTTTCTCCTGAACGCCGATTCCTATCTCTATGAGCTGCTGACGCTGAAGGAAAAATATGCGGACCGCATCAAGATTCTCTTCGGTCTGGAGCTTGGCCTGCAGCCGCAGGTATTCCGGGAGAACGCGGTCTTTGCCCGCTCTCACGAATATGACTTCATCATCGGATCCTCCCACATCTGCAACGGCAAAGATCCCTACTACCCCTCGTTTTTTGAGGGCAGAAGCGACGAGGAGGCCTATCTGGAATATTTTGAGTCCGAGCTGGAAAACATCCGGAAATTCTCCAACTTCGACGTATACGGCCATCTGGACTATGTGGTGCGCTACGGCTCCACCCGCGACGCCGCATACCGCTATGAATCTTATCGGGAAATTCTGGACACCATCCTACAGGCGCTTCTGGAGCGGGAGAAGGGCATCGAGCTGAACACCGGCGCCATCCGGAATGGTTTAAAAGACTTCAATCCCTGTATGGGAATCTTAAAACGTTACAGGGAACTGGGCGGCGAACTCATCACGGTGGGAAGCGACGCCCACGCGCCCGCACAGATCGGCTCCGAATTTGACCGCGCCGCACAGGTTCTCAAGGAATGCGGTTTCCGGTATTACGCCGTCTTTGAGAGACGAGTACCGGAATACCACAAATTATAACACGCACAGGAGGTATCTGTTTTGAAAAAAAATGACAGCATTGCAATCCCCGTCATCCTAAAAGTCGGCCCGGGCGTCCTGAAAGCCATCGGTTCCTGCCTGTCCGAGGAGGGACTCACCGACGTGGTGGTCTGGTTCGGCAACGGTCTGATCGACCTGTTCGGCTCGGACGTCATGGCGTCCCTGAAAGAGGCAGAGGTCAACGTGTCGGAATATCTGGAACTGGACACGGTGGCCATAGAGGACATTGTCACTTTGGCGTTCTCCCTGTCCAACAAGACGAAGGCCGTGGTCGCAATCGGCGGCGGCAAAGTCATAGACGCCGGTAAATATGCGGCTTTTCTGAGAGGCCTGCCCTTCATCAGCGTCCCGACTTCCAGCTCCAGCGACGGGTTCTCCAGCGCCAGCGCCTCTCTTCTGGTGGACGGCAGACGCACCTCCGTCCCCGCCAAGCTGGCCTACGGCATTCTGGTGGACACACAGGTCATCCGCACCGCCCCCGAAAAGTTTATCTACTCGGGCATCGGAGATATGGTCTCCAAGATCACGGCGCTCTATGACTGGATCTATGAGACCGAACACGGTGTGGGGACGTTAAACGATTTTGCGGTGATGATCGCGAAGAAAGCGGTGAACAGCTTCGTGCGCACCCCTTACCAGAGCATTCAGGACGAACTGTTTTTGAAAGAACTCTTAGACTCCCTGTCCATGAGCGGCATCGCCAATGAGATCGCGGGGAGCAGCGCCCCCACCAGCGGCAGCGAGCATCTGATCTCCCATGCGCTGGATCAACTGCTGGAAGTTCCCCAGCTCCACGGCATTCAAGTGGGCGTCGCCACCTATATCATGGCCAAAGTCCAGAACCATCGTTACCTGCGCGTCAACACGGTCTTTGAGGAGACCGGATTCTGGAACCATGTGGAAACGCTCCGCATGAAACGGAGCGATTTTCTGCGCGCCATCGATCTGGCGCCCTCTGTCAAGCCCCACAGGCACACCTATCTCCATGATGAAAAATACCGTGAGGCCGCCAAGCAACTGGTCACAGAGGACGAAATTTTACGTCGTATTCTTGTGGCAGACTGACGGATGCGCCGCAGACTCCCGCTTCCCGCCTACCCCTGCTGCGCCTCGTCGCAGAGTACCACGATCTCCTGAGGCGTAGTCTGAGCCGGGATGCTTCTGGTGGAAGTCGTGTAGGACACCACCAGATTGTGTCCCGCGGGATTTCCTTGGAAATATTGATTGTTGACCGTCCTAAGCCGCACGGATTTGTCCAGCCGCAGCTGCAAAGTATGGGTGTCGTTCACCAGCGCGGTATCGTAAAATCCCACGTCAATCAATCTGCCCGCGCGCACGGGAGCCGCTGCCACCGCCGTATACTGCGGCGGATAAATCAAAAGCGTGGGCGCGTCCGTCCGATACCAGAACGTACACTGCATCCCCACGGAAAGCGGCTTCCAATCCACCACAAACGTAAGCGGCGTCACCATAAAATTCACAATGTTTCCGTTCTCTTCCTCCACCGTAAAATAAAGGACGCAGCTGTCCGAACGGCCGTTTCCGGTTCTCGCCGGAACCGCATCCACAATCACGCCCTGCACCGAGGCAAACAGGCATTTTTCACAGAATGACATTTCTCTCCTCCTTGTTCCGTCATCAATCCTTCCGTTATCCCCAAAAGCATCCGGATGCTTTATTTTATGTAGCTCCTCCGCATTTGGGAACGCCTGTTATAGAATTGTGCCGCCTCCCAGCACATATTCTCCCTCATAAAAAACAAGCGCCTGTCCGGGCGCGGCGGCCCGCACGGGTCTCTCGAAGGTACACCGCACCCCGCCGTCCTGCAGTTTCTCGATCACGCCGTATTCGCCGGAGTGGTTGTAGCGGATTTTGGCAAACACCCGTCTGGGCGCGTCCAGATCCGGCTCCGCCATAAAATTCACCTGATTGCAGAATACCTGCGTGGTGAACGTGTCCTCGTTGTCCCCCACCACCACTTCGTTGCTCTCCGGCCGGATGGCCGTCACAAACACTCTTTTCCCCATGGGCAGATCCAGCCCCCTGCGCTGTCCCACCGTGTAGTGCATGATTCCTTTATGGCGTCCCAGCACCCTGCCGTCCTTTGTGACAAAATTCCCCGGCTCCGACAACGCGGGATACGCTTTCTGCGTCTCCTCCCCGCCGTCCTGCCCGCAGCGGCTCTCGGTCTCCCGCCGAATAAACGCCGCATAATCGTTGTCTTCCACAAAGCAGATCTCCTGACTGTCAGGCTTGTCCGCCACGGGAAGTCCCGCCTCTCCCGCCATATGCCGGATCTCCTGTTTGGTGTAGGATCCCACAGGGAAAAGCGTCCGGGCAAGCTGCTCCTGCGTCAGCCCGTACAGCGCATAGGTCTGATCCTTTCCCGCCGCCACGCTGCTGCGTACTGCATAACGCCCGTTCTCTAATCTGTCAATCCGGGCGTAATGCCCCGTGGCAATATAATCCGCGCCGATCTGCAGGCTGCGCGCAAGGAGCGCCTCCCATTTCACATGGCGGTTGCAGGCAATGCAGGGATTGGGCGTGCGCCCCCGCAGATACTCTTCCACAAAGTAATCGACCACATGCCGCTTGAATTCCTCCCGGAAATTCATGACATAATAAGGAATCTCCAAAGCCTCCGCCACCCGCCTTGCATCTTCCACCGCAGACAGGCCGCAGCACCCGCCGTTTTCCGCCTGTCCTCCGATTGGTTTCTCCTGCCAGATCTGCATGGTGACGCCGATGACGTCGTATCCCTCTCTCTTCAAAAGCAGGGCCGCCACGGAAGAATCCACGCCTCCCGACATCCCCACGACCACTTTCTTTCCCATATTATTCCTCCGGAAGCTTGATATGAACCTATTATACCGCACACCGCTCAAAATGTCAGCAGCTTATTCTCCTGCAGATTCCGGATCCTCCTCATGGATGTCTTTCTTCGGTTCCTTGAGTCCTGCTATCTCCACATGATTCTTCTGCGCATAATCCCAGAGCGCCGCATGGATCGCCTCCTCCGCAAGCAGGGAGCAATGCACCTTCACCGGCGGCAGGCCGTCCAGCGCCTCCATCACGGCCTTGTTGGTTACCTGCATGGCCTCCTGTATGGATTTGCCCTTGACAAGTTCCGTTGCCATGGAGCTTGTGGCCACAGCCGCCCCGCATCCGAACGTCTTGAATTTCACATCCTGAATGATGCCATCGTCATCAATATCCAGATAGATGCGCATAATATCGCCGCATTTGGCATTTCCCACCGTGCCGACCCCTTTGGGATTCTCCAGTTCCCCCACATTCCGGGGATTGGAGAAATGATCCATCACTTTTTCACTATACATATGCTTCCTCCTTCCGAGCTTTCAAAAAATCCTCATAGAGCGGGGACATCTGCCGCATGATCTCCACATCTCTTTTCACAGCCGCCACTACGCTGTCCAGCTCCTCTTTTTGAGTCTCCTCCGACAGAGTAAAGCGCAGGGAACCGTGCGCTTCCTCATGCGTTCTTCCAATGGCCAGAAGCACATGGGACGGCTCCAGCGATCCCGAAGTACATGCCGAACCGCTGGAAGCGCAGATTTCCTCCATATCCAGCCGGATCAGCAGCGACTCCCCCTCCACAAAGGCAAAGGAAAAGTTTACATTTCCGGGAAGCCTTCTGCTTCTATGCCCGTTCAATCTGCACCAAGGCACCTCGGCCTCCAGACGTCCGATGAGATAGTCCCGCAGTCTGCATTCGCGGGTCGCTTTCTCGGCCATCATCCGCCCCGCCCGGGCTGCCGCCGCCCCAAATCCCACAATGCCGGGGACATTCTCCGTCCCCGCTCTCCTGTCCTTCTCCTGCGCTCCCCCGTGCAGAAAAGATCGGAGCGCTACGCCGGAGCGGACATAGAGACAGCCTACGCCCTTCGGTCCGTTGACCTTGTGCGCGCTGGCGCTGAGCATGTCAATATGCAGAGCCTCCACATCAATGGGAATCTGTCCGAAAGCCTGCACCGCATCCGTGTGGAACAAAATCTGATGCTCTTTTGCCAGCATTCCGATCTCCGCAATGGGTTCTATGGTTCCGATTTCATTGTTGGCAAACATGACGCTGATTAAAATTGTGTCCGGTCGGATGGCTGCCCGCACGTCCTCCACACGCACAAGCCCGTCCTCGTCCACCTCCAGATAGGTGACTTCAAAGCCCTGCTTCTCCAGCCATGCGCACGTATGCAGGACGGCATGATGTTCGATCCGGGTGGTAATCACATGCCTCCCCTTGTCCCGATAGGCTTCCGCCGCCGCCTTTAAAGCCCAATTATCCGCCTCGGTTCCCCCGGATGTAAAATAAATTTCCCCGGCCCGCGCCCCGATCAAAGCGCCGATTTCTTCACGCGCTTTGGAAATTGCCTGTTTGGAGCGGGATCCCAGACCATAAATCGTGCTGGGATTTCCGTAAAATTCGCCCAAAAACGGCATCATGGCCTCCAGCACCTCGGGCGCGGTCCTGGTAGTCGCCGCATTGTCAAGATAAATCATGAACACACCTCCTCGTCTTTCTCAGGTGACTGAGAAACTCCATCGGTCTATTAATTCCTAGTAATTTACTAGGATATCATATAGTAATATATCACTCCGGTTTTGTTCTGTCAACCGCCTTTGAAAAATATAATAGATAGAAGTTTCAGCAGCAAGGAACGCCGTTTTCCATGAAAAAAAGATTATCCCTCTCCGGAAGGCCTCTGATTCTAGGCACGTTCATTCTCACCGCCACGGGGCTGATCACACGCACCATCGGCTTTTTTTACCGCATCTATCTCTCCAGACTCTTCGGGGAGGAAGGCATGGGCATCTACCAGCTCTTAAGCCCCGTACTCTCCCTCTCGTTCTCCCTGTGCGCGGCCGCCTACCAGACCGCCATCTCGAAGTTCGTGGCGGAATATACCAACCGGGAACATCTGCGCTTCCGGCCGCTCGTCACGGGCCTGATGATCTCGGTTCCGCTCTCGCTCCTATGCTGCGCCGTCATCCGCACACAGGCCGGGCTGATCGCCGACAAACTCCTTCTGGAACCCCGCACCGCGTCCATGCTGCGGATTCTGGCCTTCTCCATTCCTTTCAGCAGCATCCACGCCTGCATCAACGGCTACTTCTACGGCATCAAGAAAACCGGACCGCCGGCCGCGGCGCAGCTGCTGGAACAGCTGGCTCGGGTGGGCTGCGTCTATTTGGTGTCCGGCGCGGCCATCGCTAAAGGGCGCACTCCCTCCATTGATGTGGCCGTGCTGGGTCTGGCCGTGGGCGAACTGGTATCCATGCTGGTATCCCTCGCCGCGATCTTTAGGGTGCTGCAAAAGCGCGCCTCCTCCTTTGGCCAAACGAGAAACGCCGCAGCTCCCCGCCGCCCTGCCGACTTGCGGCATACCGCCATGTTCGGCAGCATTCTGGGGATGGCGCTCCCCCTCACGCTGAACCGGATTGTGCTGAACCTCCTGCAGAGCGTGGAATCCGTCTCCATTCCGGCAAGACTGCGCCTGTACGGCTATGACACCAAGACGGCGTTGAGCGTCTACGGCGTACTCACCGGAATGGCCATGCCCCTGATTTTCTTTCCCAATGCGCTGACCAACTCCGTGTCGGTGCTGCTTCTGCCCCTCGTCTCGGAAAACTATGCGCTGGGCGATATGCGGGCGGTCAAATCCGCCATCCTGCGCACCATCCGCTTCTGCGGCGTGCTGGGTTTTGCCTGCATGTCCGGTTTCTTCCTGCTGGGAGACTGGATGGGAACCACGCTCTTTGACAGCCCCCTCGCCGGACATTTTATTACCACCTTGAGCTTCCTCTGCCCTTTTCTCTATCTGGACGCCACGCTCTCCAGCATTCTGCAGGGATTGGGCAAAGCCGGAACCATTTTCGTCATGAATGTAGCCGCCCTGCTGCTGCGTCTGCTCTTTGTGTTTGAGGCCATCCCTCTGTTCGGCATCACCGGCTATCTGTGGGGTATGTTGGCCAGCCAGATCGTGCTGAGCCTCCTGTATCTGGCCTGTCTGCGCCGCTTCCTGCGAAAACACACGGCAGACCGTTTTGAAACACCAAAAAGGAAGCAGACATAAACGCGTGTCTGCTTCCTTTCCTCTCTAATCTTCAAGAATGTAGGCATTTGCAAAACTCTTACTTTAGAAAGTGTCATTGTGCAAATTGCACATTCAACGCAGACACGCTTTCGCTCCCACCTCACCGTAGTGGCACATAAGGCGCTAAAATACAGCGCCTAAGTGCCAACGGTTCGCTAGGGTCTGCTTATGA
>JAMPGV010000035.1 GCA_023663735.1 Muribaculum sp.
TTATGGGCTTGAAACAATGCCGTCCAACCGTCCGCTGCCGTTGTTTTGCCGCCCAAAGAAGCAATGCTGTCGTTCACCATAGTAAGAATGACGGATTCGTCAAAATTGTCGGGATTCCACCAATAACCGTTTCCGTCCCATTCTACCGAATCAGGATCGTGCGCCCATACGACACGCCCCGGCATAACGCCAATACCTGTTCCGTAAGGCTCATGCTGCGGGTAAACATTATCATATTCTTTGCTTGGCGTGTAGTTTCTATTGTCCGTATTCACATCATCTGTATTTGCATTCTCCGATTCAGCGTATGCCGTGTTGTCCGGCAAAGGAGATTCGCTGTTCGTATTATTTGTACTGCAAGCCGTCAGTGAAATTCCCAGAGCAGCAACCAGTAAAAAGCAAATAAATCTTCTCATACCGTTTTCACTCCCTATTCTTTGAGTCGGCTTGCGACACCATACTCATTGTATCATACATTTTCCTTGACGCCGCCATTTGCTATTTGACGTCCGATTTAAGCGTCACCATATTGTCCAAAACTTTCAGCTGCGGCATACTCCGCAGGAAACTGGAAATTCTCCCGTACCCGTACTCTCGGATATCCAGTCCCTTGTATTTCTGCAGAAGCGTATCATAAATTACGGAAAGGTTGTCAATTCTGCCGCCTTTCTTCCTGATCATGGCAATGATTTCCTTTTCAATCGTCTCCCGCTCCACATAGCTTCCCTTTTTGACAAAATACTGCGCATTCTTCTGCACCAGTTCCAGATGGGACATCTCCGCTTTAAAAAACGCGCTCAATTTGGAATATCCGTAATTGCGCACATCGAAATCCGGGAATTTCTTGCCCAGCCGATCCCCCACTTCGCCCAGATGCATCTCCTCCTCATCGCTGCGCATTAAAAGATCCAGAATTTCCGTTTCCAGCGCTTCGATGGGGGTCAAGCTGTTCTGTTCCTGCGCAGCTCCGGCTGCCGGCGCGCCGTTTGTACCCTGCTTCGTCCGCTCGTCCGCTACAGCGGCCATGCCCGCTTCCGCCTTTTCCTCCTGCGACTCAGCCTTTTCCTTCTGCGCTTCGGCGGGTTCCTCTCCGTCGATCAGATCCAGAAAGACAAACTTGTCACAGGCATGGGTCAGCGCCTTGGGCGCTTTGCTCTCTCCCATCCCCAACACATATTTGCGCTCCTCCCGAAGCCGCATGGCCAGTCTGGTAAAATCGCTGTCGCTGGTAATCAGGCAGAATCCGTCCATCTTGTCCTGATGCAGCAGATCCATTGCGTCGATCACCATGGCCATATCCGTGCTGTTCTTGCCCACGGTATAGGAAAACTGCTGGATAGGCTGGATGGAGTAATCCAGAAGCACCGACTCTTTCCAGCCGTTGGATTTGGCCCAGTTGCCATAAATTCTGCGGCAAGGGGCGTCGTACCCGTTCTTGTCCAACTCGTCAAAAATGCTCTTCACATACTTTGCGCCTACGTTCTCCGCATCAATCAATACCGCCAAATGTTCCATCGCCCATCGCCCTCCCTGTGCAGCCGCCTCTCTCTGCTTTCTCTAATTCCAAGCCGGATCCTGATTTCCGGTATCTCTCTCCTATCACATTGACCAATATTCCAATTCCCACGCCCATGACCAGTCCGCCCAGCACGTCCGTGGGATAATGAATCCCCACATACAGTCTGGAGAAGGCGATCAATCCCGCAAGCACCAGCAAAAAAGCTGCAAATTTCTTCGGAATCTGCCTGCAAACCGCGACAGCCGACGCAAACCCGATGCAGGTATGCCCCGAGGGAAAGGACGCGTCATGGGCATATCCCACGATACAGCGAAGTCCCTCCACCACCTCATAGGGTCTGATTCTGTTCACCCAATTTTTTAGGATGACATTATTCACCAGAAAAGCTCCCAGCAGGGCGCAGAGCGAATAAACCCCTGCCCGCCTTGTGCGCCGGAAACAGAGCAGCAGGATCGTCAAAAGAATCCAGAAGATCCCCCCGTCGCCCAAGTGGGTAATCCCCTTGAAGAAAGGATCGCAGACCGGGTTGCGGATAAATTCTTGAATAAAGAGCAAAATCTGTCCTTCCATGCTAAGATCCTCTCTCCGTCGCGTTTCCTGCCCCTGATGACTCTCTATTTCTTCCCCAAATTCTGTGACATCTCATAGAGTTTGCGGTCTTCATCCAGCAGTTTCTCGAAATCTTTACGGCAGACGGGACGCGAATAATGGTACCCCTGCAGCAGCGTGGCCTTCAACGCTCCCACGATATCCGCCACTTTGCCGTTCTCCACGCCTTCTATGATGGAATGATAGCCCAAGCGCCTGCACATTCCCAGCAGACTGTCCACGATCACATAATCGATGTCATGTCCCGGCTGCGCAAGCTCTCTGATAAAAGAATGCTCTACTTTCACATAATCCACGGGAAGCCATTTCAACATCTCCATGGAAGCATAGGCCGTTCCAAAATCGTCCAACGCGATCTGAAATCCCTTCTCCCGCAGTCTGCCAAACGTGGCGGCAAGCTCTTTGGGATTTTCCACCTGACAGCTCTCCGTAAGCTCTATGATGATAGCGTTCGGATTCGCTCCGTACTTTTCCACGCAGGAGACCGCCTTTTCCTCAAAGGAGTCGTCCATGAACTGCTGATAAGATACGTTAAAGCTCACCTGCAGCTCGCCGTATCTGCCGCGCCATGCCGCCTGCTGCCGGATCGCCTGATCCATAACCCAGAAACCGACTTCATGAATATCCCCGTAATCCTCTAACACCTTTATGAACTCCATCGGATAGGAATCTTGAATCCGCTCTCCCTTCCAGCGCAGAAGCGATTCGCAGCCCGCAATCCTGCCGGTATTGGGATCGATAAACGGCTGGAAGAACAATTCAAATCCTTTAAAATCATTTTTGATGCACTGCTTTAAATCTTCCCGCAGAACCAGTCCCCTCTCATGCTTTGCGGCGATCTCCTCCGAGAAAAAGGCCAAGCTCCCCCTCCGGTTATTCTTGGCATACTCCAGCGAATGTTCCAGCTTATTGATAAGGCTCTCTCTGGTATCCGCGTCCTGCGGGAAGAACACGCCGCCCGCCGATATGGAAAGCCCGACCTTCCGCCCGTCCTCCAGATTCATAATATCCGTTTCCCGGCATATTCTCTCATAGAAGTCCGTCACTTCCTGCAAGCCGGCCGCAAAGGCAATCACCAGAAATTCATCCCCGCTAAAGCGCAGCACTTTCCATCCGGGGCTGCACAGATCGCCTATCTCCCTCGCAAACTTGATCAAAATCTCGTCCCCGATGTTATATCCGTAATTGCTTATGATTTTCCGGAATCCGTCCATGCCGATCAACAGGGCGATTCCGGACTGTGAACCAAAGTCAAGGTAGTGGATCTCATGGGTGGTCAGAAGCCCTGTCAGGGAATCATATTTGCTCTGCCCGTCTATTCTGGTCATCAATCCCGCAAAAATGATGGGATTTCCCTCCGCATCCCGAATCACGCTGCCCTTGCATTCTACCCACACATAGGCGCCCGCCGCATTCCGCGCCCGGTACTGGCAGTCATGATACTTCTTTGTGCCGGAAAACACACCCTCGATATCCTCCGTATAAATCTTCAAGTCATCCGGATGGATATGCTCTGCCCATACATTCGCCGCCCCCTCCAAATACTCTCCTTCCAGTCCGAAATAGTCCACGGCGGCTCCGGACCAGCGGGAAATATCCGTCTTCATATCGCATACATAAATGTAAACATTGTCAGATGCCGATGCAAACGCTTCAAACAATTCATTGTTGAAAACATCACTCATATCATCACCCTCCAACCTTCTAATCCAACTTTTTGAGCGGCTTTCTCTATATGTTGACCCCTACCTTCTTTTATCATCTATTATAATTGCTTTGTGTTAGAAAAACAAGAATAAAACCACTTTTCATGATCGGAAAAAATGAAGCCCGGCCGCTCCCGTATCCCGGCGTTCACGGACGAAACCCTCACCGGCATCCCTGTGGTTGCCAGAGAACAACGAAAACTGTTCTGTATAAACATAGGGACACCGCTCATGTTTTGTATGATATCGGATTCTTGTAAATGGCATCCGCCTGTGCTATAATGATTTGATTCAAATAACCGCAGGGAGGCCCAGCCTCTCTGCACCACGGCGAATAGGCGATTGCGAGAGAAGCGCGGTGATACCGTGGAACAATGGGATGAGCGGATATGGCAGAAGAGCCATTCGTATTGGAGGGAGGAATCCGGACATGTTTGAATTTCTGATTTGTTTTCTTGCGGGCATCGGCGCCGGACTGGGAACGGGATTTGCCGGCATGAGCGCCGCGGCCGTCATCAGTCCCATGCTGATTACGTTTCTGGGGCTTCCGGCCTATGAGGCCGTGGGCATTGCGCTTGCCAGCGACGTATTGGCCAGCGCTGTCAGCGCATACACCTACGGCAAAAATAAAAATCTGGATATCCGCAACGGCGTCGTCATGATGGCCGCCGTATTACTGTTTACCTTATTGGGAAGTTTTGCAGCCAGTCTTGTTCCGAACACCACCATGGGCAGTTTTTCCGTGTTTATGACGCTCCTGCTCGGCATCAAGTTTATCGTCAAACCCGTCATGACGACTAAGGAATCCATGGCTGCGGCAGACGGCAGGAAACGGATCATTCAATCACTGGCCAGCGGAGCGGCAGTCGGTTTTATCTGCGGCTTCGTCGGAGCGGGCGGCGGCATGATGATGCTTCTGCTCTTAACCGGCGTTCTGGGCTACGAGTTGAAGACCGCCGTGGGAACGAGCGTATTTATCATGGCGTTTACGGCGTTCACAGGGGCGGTCAGCCACTTTGCCATAGGCGGTATGCCGAATCTGTGGTGCCTCTTCTGCTGCGTGGCCTCCACCCTGCTCTGGGCAAGGATCGCCGCCAAATTCGCCAATAAGGCCAGCGCTGTCACCCTAAACCGGGCGACGGGCGTGGTTCTGACCGTTTTGGGAACTGCAATCCTTGCGGTAAAATACCTCGCGTAACCTACACCTCAAAAGAATGCCGCTTCCGCGGCCAAACTTCCCGCTATTTTAAATATTCGGTAAAAAACCGTTCCATCCGGTCAAACGGAATCGCATCCTTGCCGCCTCCGTCGTAGAGATCGGTGTGGACAGCGTCCGGAATCAGCAGTAATTCTTTGTTGTCCGCATGGGGATTATCCTGTACCATCGCCGCATAAGCATCCCGGCTGAAATAGCAGGAATGCGCCTTTTCTCCGTGTATCATCAACACGGCGCTGCGGATTTCGCTGCTGTAACACAGAATTGGCTGGTTTAGAAAAGACATACAGCCGATGGCATTCCAGCCGCCGTTAGAATTTAAGGAGCGTTTGTGGTAGCCGCGGGGCGTTTTGTAATATGCATGATAATCCGCCACATAAAAGGGTACGTCCGCAGGAAGCGGATCGATCACACCGCCGCCCAGCGTATAGGCGCCGTTCTTATAATCCGCGGTTCTCTGAGCATTCATGGCTTCTTTCTTCGCATATCTTGCATCGGCAGAGTCCTCCGCATCGAAATATCCCTTTGCATTGACGCGTGCCATATCGTACATGGTGGACGCCACAGTCGCCTTGATCCGGGTGTCCAGCGCCGCCGCGTTCAATGCCATGCCGCCCCAGCCGCAGATCCCGATCACACCGATCTTCTCCGGATCCACATTGTCCTGCACGGAGAGAAAATCCACCGCCGCCTGAAAATCTTCCGTATTGATGTCGGGGGAAGCCATGTACCGAGGCTCGCCGCCGCTCTCGCCCGTATAAGAGGGATCGAAAGCGATCGCAAGAAATCCCCGCTCCGCCATCGTCTGCGCATACAGGCCGGATGCCTGTTCCTTCACCGCCCCGAACGGTCCGCACACCGCAAGGGCGGCCAGCCTGCCGGACGCATCCCGAGGTTCGTACAAATCTGCCGCAAGGGTAATGCCGTAACGGTTGTGGAAAGTCACCTTGCGGTGGTTGACTTTCCCGCTCTTGGGAAAGGTTTTATCCCATTCGTCGGTTAAAATAAGTTCCTCAGCCCGTCTTTTGTCAAATTTGTGATTCTGTGCCATCATTTGATACCTCCCGTTTTGTTGTCTTCCGCTCTTTCTCCAGCTTGTGAATCAGATAATCGAGACAGTCCACCCGCTTCTGGCTTTGGTGCAGACGTTCCATCAGTCTGCAGCGGTGCCGCCGCAAAGCCCTGACCGCCTCTTCCGTCTGTCCTGTTCCACACAACCCGCAGAGATCCGCAATCTGATCCGCGTCACATCCTGCATCCTTTAGATTCTGAACCAAGTCCTCCGTACCGCCGCCTCCCTTCCGGGCCTCTCATGCCCGTTTTTATGTCTGTCTCTTGTGTTCTGTTTTCTTGTGTTCCATTTGATTGTACCGCATTGACAGAAATCCCGCTAATGGTTATAATTTATATCATGATATTCTTTTGTGGAATATCATATCGGATTTTAGGAGGAATCATCGAATGGAAATCAAAACGCTGCGCTATTTTCTGGCAGTCGCAAGAGAAGAGAATATGACCCATGCCGCAGAACTGCTTCACGTCACCCAGCCCACGCTTTCCAAACAGTTAAAAGCGCTGGAAGAAGAGTTGGGGAAAAAATTGTTCCTGCGGCACAGCTTCCGCATCGAACTGACCGAGGAGGGCGTTCTGCTGCGCAAGCGGGCGGAAGATCTGGTGCAGATGGCGGATAAAATTGCCAATGAGTTTATTGCGCTGGACGACGTCACCGGAGGCAATGTATATTTCGGACTGGCGGAGTCCTACCAGATCCGTTTTCTCGCCGGAGCCATCAAAGATTTTCAAAAGAGATATCCCGGTCTGCGCTACCACATAACCAGCGGAGATACGGAACAAGTGACGGAACGGCTGGACAAGGGCGTCATCGACTTTGCAGCCCTTGCGGAAGAACCGGACGCTGCCAAATACCACTATCTGGCTTTCCCGGAAGCGGATATCTGGGGCGTGGTGATGCCGGAAGACTGTCCCCTTGCCCAAAAAGAAGCTATCCGTGTCACCGATCTGATCGGCCTTCCGCTTTTCTGCTCCGAGCAGGGCTGGCGGAAAGACCTTCCCCGCTGGTGCGGCAGCGAAAGAGATAAACTCCGTCTGGAAGGCTCCTTCCGGCTTTCCTATAACGCTTCTCTTTTTGTCAAAGAAGGGCTGGGATACCTGCTGACCTTCGACCATTTAATCAATACCGCCCCCGGCAGCGGCCTTGTGTTTCGGCCGCTGTCCCCGGGACTAGAAACGAAAATGTATCTGGTCTGGAAAAAATATCAGGTCTTTACGCCGATCGCGGAACGGCTGCTGGACAGCCTGAAAACAAGAATGGCCGTTCCCGGTCTTCTATGATCCTACGATCCCACGATGGTCCCGCCATTCGGATGCAACACCTGCCCCGTCATATAACTTGCGTCCTCCGACGCAAGGAACACATAACAGGGGGAGACTTCGCAGGGCTGGCCCGCCCTGTCCATCGGCACATGGGACGTTTCTTTGCCAAAGCCTGCGACCTCCGCCGCAGAATAAGAAGCCGGAATCAGCGGCGTCCATATGGGACCCGGCGCAACGCCGTTGACACGGATCCCTTTTTCCACAAGCGACAGGGCAAGGGATCTGGTCAGCGCCACAATCGCACCTTTGGTGGAACTGTAATCAATCAAATCCTTGTTTCCCTGATAAGCCGTCACGGAGGTCGTATTGATGATGCTCGCTCCTCTTTCCAGATACGGCAGGGCATATTGTATCAAATAAAAAAACGAAAATACATTATTTCGGAACGTGAACTCCAGCTGCTCATGGGAAATATCCAAAATGCTCCGCTGGAGAAACTGGACCGCATGGTTGTTGACCAAAATGTCCAGCCGCCCAAAACACTCGACGGTTTTTTCCACACAATATTTTGCAAAACCGAAATCCTTTAAATCGCCGCGCAGCAGCAAAGGCCTGCCGCCCAGCTCTTCAATTCTCGCGGCGGTTTCCGCTGCGTCTGTCATCTCATCATAATAGACAACCGCCACGGAAGCTCCCTCTTTGACAAACGCATATGCCACGGCCCGGCCGATGCCGCTGTCGCCGCCCGTAATCAGCGCCACCTTATGTTCCAGTTTGCGCTGGTTTCCGCCGCGCTCTGACACGGGCAGGGGACGCATCACATACTCAAACCCCGGCTGTCTGTTCTGATGCTGAGGCGGAAAAGCTGATGCGTCCCCTCCGTCCTCCTTGCGTGGAGCCATGTCTGCATCTGTGTTCATACAGGCAGTCATACCCACATTCGTACTCACATTTTTATTCCTATCTTCGGCCATATGCTCCGTTCTCCATCCTCCCCGATTTGGGGGAATTCGGCAAACCGCCCGCACAGCGGTCTGCCGGCTATCCGCTATCATACTGTTTTAGTATCCTATGCGCGTCAGCGGAGAAGGTGTGCCTCTAAAACAAAAACTCTCGATTTCTCCTCCCTATGGCTCTCCGGTTCCCTGAATGCCCGCTTTCGACCGCAGATTTGGGACAATCATCCTCTGATATCCTTTCTCTCCTGCATAATCGTCCTCTCTCCTACAAAATCCCCAATAGAGCCATTTTATAGGTCTTAACCGCATCGTCATAAATCTTCGGCGCCTTCCCCACTTTCTGCGGATCATAATCGCACAAGCTCAAATTCCCCATATAGTCGGCGACGATTTTGTTAAAATGATCTTGCAGGAAGGGCATAGGCGGCTGCGTCCAGTATAGTTCTCTTCTCCCGTCCGTCTCCCTTTTTCCCAGCAGAGCCTGCAATCCATAAAACAGCGGCATGACAAAGCCGTCCGGGCTGATGACCTCTATCTCGCGGCCGTTAAACGGCGTTACCTTTACTTTCCGCTTTTCATTCAGCGATCTACAGGCGGTGATCGCCAGAAACCGTCCGCCGTTTGCGTTGTAACACTTGGGGAAGTTTTCGTAAATGTAATCATACAGATCCGGCAGCTCTACGGCAATCCGGAATGCGGAACGCACCTCTTCGTTAATCAGCTCCGCATGATAACCGTCCGCCGACGTCTCGGTCACATCCGGCGAACCCATCAATTTCTCAAACTGTTTCAGGCAGGATCCTTTGGCACTGTATAACTTATTGGGCGCAACCGCCTCCAGATAGCGGTCGGGATTGTTTTCGTCCCGCACAGGCGCAATCAAATTCAGGGCTGTCCAGGCGAGTGCAATCAAATCCTGCACCTTGACCTCTCCCCCTTCGTTCGTCTTCCACTCAATCCGCTCGGCGACTGCGGGATTCTGCGCCTGCATGAGGTTCTGAAGCGCCTCAAAATATCCTTTCTGGTTGGCTTTCGCCGCCAGCTGCAGTTCAGCGTTATTGTTTCTTGCCTCGCAGACTTCCAGCAGCGTATTGGTAAAAGAGAACACACAGGCCGTATCGTTCGTGTCTCTGGGTACCAGCAATTCCACAGGCACCAGAAAATCCAGCGTATTCCCTTCTTCGCCCGTCTGCGTCTCTTTGATATAAGAATCGATCAAGTCTCTGTTTTCTTCCCATAATTTCTTGAACGCATCCCAATTCTTTGTGGCGGAGGACAGATTTTTCCCATGATAATTGAACGCCTGTTCCAGAATAAACAGCCCGATCGCCAAAGTATTGTGTCCGCCGTCCAAGATTCCCTCAATCTTCGGGTTTTGGGGCGACAGCCTAATCCGCCCGCGCTCCAGTCTCTCATAATTTGAGGACGCCAGCAAAACGCCTTTGCTCATAAACGGGAATAGCGAGGGCGCGTTCGCGATCGTCTCCTGAATGGCATCGGTCACCGCGCCGGACTTGGCCGATCTTGGATTTGCCTCAAGATTTAAGGCGTCGATGATCGGAATAAAGAACCGCGCCGGAACCAGCCCCACAATCTTTGTGATGGATCCCACCGTCTGCTCCGATAAGCTTTCGAACCTAATGATGATGCTTTTGTTTTCTGACATAGCAAGGTCTCCTTTCTTGTGTGTCGGAAGGCCGGAAATAAAAAAGAACCAACAGAAACGTCGGTTCTAAAAATAGCTTTCATGAGATGCTTTCTTCCACTAACCCGCTTAAACCAGCTTTCATCAAGCAGCTCTCGCCAAGCAGTTCTCATCCTGCCAAACGCTATATTTCCAGAACCTATCCAGGTATCGTATTGTGCCATCGGTTATCCAACCGATTAAAGATATCTTAATCCAAATTTTTACATTTGTCAATCTGTTTTTACCAAGCCTCTTTTATTTCGCAATCCGGAAGCTGTCTGATCTCAACCGATAAAGCATGATATATTCTTCTTCGTTCTCATCAATGACTTCATACCCTATTTTTTTATACATCTTTACAGCATAGTTTGCCTTCTGGACAGAAAGGGATGTTTGTCGATACCCTTTCTCTTTTAGAACAGCAAGCATCTCTTTCATCAAAGCAGTGCCTATTCCGAATCCCCGATAATCCTCATATAAGGAAATTGCAAGGGACGGAGTCGCATTATCTATATGTCCGTAGTCATTCATAATGCGCACCCAGACTGCGCCAACCACCTTTTTATCAACTTCCGCAACCAAACCCATATCGTCCTTTTTCTTTCCAAAATCAGTTATATACACCTGCAATCCGGGCTGATGGATAATTGATTTGGGCGGCGGCGCCATTCCCTCCGGAATAAATATTGCATGATATAAAAAATTTTCAAGTAAGCCGTATTCTTTCTCTGCTATTTCTCTGATTTTTATATCCATAACCGTTTCCCTCTCTAACTTCATATCCGCTTGTATCAGACAGGGCATATCACCACTTATCTATATGTATCCTGCTCTCCTCGAAAAATCCCTTCGCTTCCGGCTGCTCATCCGGATAACCAAAAGCGATGATTGAGTGCGGCACGACAGTTTTAGGCAAGGCGAAGAGTCTGCACAGATTTTCAACACGTTCTGCCTGCGGCCAAGTACCCAGCCATACTGATCCGATACCCAAATCCCATGCTGCAAGTATCATGTTTTCTGCAGCGATGGCTCCGTCAATTATCCAATATTCCTTGGCTGGCGGAAAAGCGCGTTCCAAATCGCCAAGCACTAATATGCCAAGCGCTGCCTTGCGCAAGGGCTCTGCCGGACGACCGTTCGCATCCGCCATTTTCCCAAGGATATCAGAATTTCTTGTCACAAGAAAACTCCAATCTCTGGCATTGACGCAACTAGGGCCGTTCATGCCCGCCTCCAAAATGGTTCTCAGCGAATCGTCAGTGATGGGTTGCTCCGTAAATTTACGAATACTCCTTCTGCTTTGAATCCCTGCTATGATGTTCATCGAATACCTCCTTATGCGATTAATTGTTATCAACAGATTGTTATATCTTGTGATGTGCCTTTATGTGTTCTATAACCGTTTTCCGCACAACTTCCGGTTTGTTGAACGATTCACGCTATTATTTTACCACAGAGACACTCTCAATTCCATTCCATATTGTCCGATGCTTTATGAACCTTTCTTCTTTTGGATATATTATATATTTTTCTCAAAAAGGTTATTTCGTGATAATTTTTGCATCGTTTTGATTAACTTTTTGCACTTTTGGGCGATATCATTATATTTTCGTCAGCTGTCCTGATCCGGAACGGAATTCATCCGCTATTTGCCGACCGCAAGATTCGCCTTTGCCGCCGCAAGTCTCGCAATCGGCACCCGAAACGGTGAACAGGACACATAATCCAGCCCGATCTTATGGCAGAACGCCACGGATGCTGGGTCGCCGCCATGTTCGCCGCAGATTCCGATATGCAGCTTGGGATTCACGGGCTTGCTAAGTTTAATGGAGAGTTCCATCAGCTTGCCCACGCCTGTCTGGTCCAGCTTGGCAAAGGGATCGTTTTCCAGAATCTTGGCGTCATAGTAGGCGTTTAGGAATTTCCCTGCGTCGTCACGGGAAAATCCATAGGTCATCTGGGTCAAATCGTTGGTGCCGAAACAGAAGAAATCGGCCTCCGCGGCAATCTCGTCCGCGGTGAGGGCGGCTCTGGGAATCTCAATCATGGTACCCACCTCATATTCGAGCCGGATTCCTGCCGCCGCAATCTCTGCATCGGCGGTCTCCACCACCGCTTTTTTCACATATTTTAACTCTTTGACGTCGCAGATTAGCGGAATCATCATCTCGGGTCTCACCTGCCAATCCGCATGTGCCTTCTGCACCTCGATTGCCGCGCGGATCACCGCTTTGGTCTGCATCCTTGCAATCTCAGGGTACGTCACGGCCAGACGGCATCCCCTGTGGCCCATCATGGGGTTGAACTCATGCAGGGCGGCAATGACGGTCTTGATCGCCTCAACGGACTTGCCCTGCGCCTGTGCCAGTTTCTCAATGTCCGCCTCCTCGGTTGGCACAAACTCATGGAGCGGCGGGTCCAGAAACCGAATGGTGACGGGATTCCCCTCAAGCGCCTCGTAAAGCTGCTTAAAATCCTCCTGCTGATAGGGCAGGATCTTCTCCAGCGCAGCCTCCCTCTCCACCGCCGTGTCTGCGCAGATCATCTCCCGGAAGGCAGCGATTCTGTCCTCTTCGAAGAACATATGCTCCGTGCGGCAGAGGCCGATGCCCTCCGCCCCCAGCTCTCTGGCCTTGCGGGCGTCCGTGGGAGTATCCGCGTTGGTGCGGACTTTCAGCGTTCTAAATTGATCCGCCCATGCCATCACGCGCTCAAACTCTCCGGCAATCGTGGCGGGAACGGTTCTGATCTCGCCGTCGTAGATCTTTCCGGTGGCGCCATCGAGAGAGATCCAATCCCCTTCCCGGAACTCTTTGCCGCCCAGCGTAAACTTCCTGTTTTCCTCGTCCATGACGATATCGCCGCATCCGGACACGCAGCAGGTTCCCATTCCGCGGGCGACTACCGCCGCATGGGAAGTCATGCCTCCACGCACGGTCAGAATCCCCTGCGCCGCCTTCATTCCCGTGATATCCTCGGGGGAAGTCTCCAGACGCACCAGCACCACCCGCTCTCCGCATCCCGCCTGTTCCTCGGCTTCCTCGGCGCTGAACACAATCTTGCCGCAGGCCGCGCCCGGGGAAGCACCCAGCCCTTTCCCCATGGGTACGGCGGCTTTCAGCGCTTCGGCGTCAAACTGCGGGTGCAGCAGCGTGTCCAGATTGCGCGGGTCAATCATCGCTACCGCTTCCTCCTCTGTCCGCATCCCTTCGTCCACCAGATCACAGGCAATCTTTAACGCAGCCTGTGCGGTTCTCTTGCCGTTTCTGGTCTGCAGCATGTAGAGCTTGCCGTGTTCGACAGTAAATTCCATGTCCTGCATGTCCCGGTAGTGATCTTCCAAAGTCCTGCACACCTCTTCCAACTGTGCGAAAGCCTCGGGAAATTTGTCCGCCATCTCGGCAATCTTCATCGGCGTGCGCACTCCCGCCACCACATCCTCGCCCTGTGCGTTGGTGAGAAATTCGCCGAACAGTCCCTTGGCTCCCGTGGCGGGATCCCGTGTGAAAGCAACGCCCGTCCCGCAGTCGTCTCCCATATTGCCGAACGCCATGGACTGCACGTTCACGGCAGTTCCCCAAGAATAAGGGATATCGTTGTCCCGGCGGTAGACATTGGCACGGGGATTGTCCCAAGAACGGAACACTGCCTTGACGGCTCCCATAAGCTGCGCTCTCGGCTCGTCAGGGAAATCCTCTCCGATTTTGGATTTGTACTCCGCCTTAAACTGCGCCGCCAATTCTCTTAAATCGTCTGCGGAAAGCTCCACGTCCTGTTTTACGCCCTTTTTCTCTTTCATGGCGTCAATGAGCTGCTCAAAATATTTCTTGCCCACCTCCATCACCACGTCGGAGTACATCTGAATAAATCTTCTATAGCAGTCCCAAGCCCAGCGGGGATTGCCGGACTTGTCCGCAATTACGTTTACAACGTCTTCGTTCAGCCCCAGATTCAAAATGGTGTCCATCATACCGGGCATGGACGCTCTTGCGCCGGAGCGCACCGACACCAGCAGTGGATTCTCCAAGTCTCCGAATTTCTTGCCCGTCATCTCCTCGATCTTGGCGATATACTCGTTGATTTGTCCTTGAATCTCCACGTTAATCTCACGCCCATCCTCATAATACTGCGTACATGCCTCCGTGGTGATGGTAAATCCCTGCGGCACGGGAAGACCGATCTGCGTCATCTCAGCGAGATTGGCTCCTTTTCCGCCGAGCAGTTCTCTCATACCCGCATTGCCTTCGGTAAACAGATACACCCATTTCGTCATTCCTCATTCTCCCTCTCTCTTCTTTTCCTGATAGCCGTTAGACGTTTGCGAAACTCTTGTCGTCGTAAAGAATCATTGTGCAAATTGTATACTCCAACGCAGACGTCCAACCTTCACCGTAGTGGCACATAAGGCGCTAAAATACAGCGCCTAAGTGCCAACGGTTCGCTAGGGTCTGCTTATGGGGTATACAACTCGCACAATTCGGATTACTTAAGCTGACGTTTCGCAATCGCCTCCTTTTCCTAACGCTTCCTCAGAACCTCCGGCGTTTCTTATCCGATATTTCTTATCTGAGTATTTCTTATCTGAGTATTTCTTTCCTAGCATATCCAGCTTTATGCCGATCTAACCCTCTCACCAACCACATACCTCGCGGCAAGCGGCGGGGAATCCAAAAGGGCGGAAGACCTGTGCCGTCTTCCGCCCTTTTCGCCGCTCATGCCATCCCATGGGACTGCATCCGGGGATGAAACCCTTCAAAAATGAAAATATCAAAATCTCTTCTGGCTCTGTCCAATTCCTCTTGACTCTTGATCGTCCACGCCGCGCCCGCCGCCCCCATCGGCCCGCAGCAGATTTTGCGGGACAAGGTGCGGGGGTATTTACTGCGGTAGGCGATAAAATCAGGTCTGCTGATAAAATTGGCCAAGAGATTCTGCAGCGCAAAATACAGAGGCCCCCTGTATGTCCCCTCCCGCAGAAACGCATCGGAGAGCTGTCCGCGCATCACTTCTTTCCGGTGCCAGCGGTACCACCAAATCCCCAGCGGATTAAAGGACTCCATGCAGTACATGCCGCGGTAGTGCGAAAGCAGTCCGTCCGCGATGGGACACAAAGAAATATCCTTGAACTCGATTTTAAACTCCACGATCAGCGGCACTTTTCCATCCACCAGCGCCAGCACGTCCGCAAATTTGGGAATGCGCTCTCCCGAGTCAAACAGGCGGAACCTTTGCAGCTCCTCATAGGTGTAATCTCTGACCTTCCCCGCCGCGCCGCAGACACGCTCCAGCGTAAAATCGTGAAATACCACGGGTACTCTGTCCTTGGAGAGCTGGATGTCCAGCTCAATGCCATATCCCGCCTCCACCGCGTTCCGAAAGGCCGCCAGCGAATTCTCCGGCGCATCCGACGCATTGTCATGCAGTCCCCTGTGGGCGTACAGCCACCTCTTGAACCCCTCTTTTCTCGGCCGGTTAAAGATTCTTGGGGATATCATCAGCAAATAGATCGCAATCAAGCCAGCCAATCCCAGAAATATCGTTCTGATTACAAAAAATAGAAAACCCATTCTCCGCCTCCGTCGTCATCCGTCTCCCTACCATAAGTATAGTTTTGTCACTGGCTCCCGTCAAGATACACTGTACCTTGTTTTTCTCTGTTTTTATTCACTTTCTGTTTTCATTCTCTTTCTATATTTAGTTCTCTTTTTATTTTGGTTCCCCTTTTATTTTAGTTCTCTTTTTATTTTAGCAGCCTATAGATCACGAAGTCATAATACATATAGGAAAAAGCCGCCGCCTGCTCAAATTCCGGTTCCGCCTCCTCGTCCGCCGGGCTGTCTCCGGCAAAAGCGATGTACCACACATTCCCCGGGCTTTCCGCCAGAAGCCGCCGCAGATCATAACAAGACTCCAGATTGGGAAACGACAGATCCACCGGCACATAGCCGCTGAGATAGTATGACGCCTCCGGATGGTAGACGCTTAAGAACACCGTATGCCCGATGGGGGCGATCCACGCGTCTCCCTCCTGCGTCTGTTCCTCCCAGAAACGCTCATAGGCCGCAAGCCCGCCGTCATACTCCAGCGCACACTCCGAGCGGTATTGCAGGAGAAAGCACACAGCCAAGGCGGCCCAAATACCGCCCCTCAGCCATTTTCTCCCGATCTGCTCCATGCCCACCGCATAGACAAGCATCCAGAAACCGAACCCCGGAAAGGCGTATCTGCCCAGAAAACAATTATTCACACAGGCGGAAATGACAAATCCCGTGAGCGCCGTCAGGCCAAAGGCCGCCGCACCCAGCGCGGGCGCATACCGGCGCTTTTGGTACATGCGCACCCCTGCCGCCGCGCCGAGAACCACCGCCACGGCAATCCCCAGATACACCACGGAATCAATCGGCGTCTCCACCGCCGAGAACCACTCCCGAAAATAGTCCCGCAGCTCCCTCATGCCGGCCAGTTCCTCTGCGGATCCCGTATCATACTTCATCCGCAGCTGCATCTGTTTGACGGTCACCAGAAGCCACGGCGAAAACGCCAGAGATACCAGAATCCCCGCCGCAAAGAAACGTTTGATTTTCCCGTACTGTTTGCTGACGATCAGCGCCGCCAGAAAGAGCAGATACAGCCATACCGCCTGAATCATGGCAAAGGTATGGCAGTAGACGATGCAAATGCTTGCACCTATGAAAAGAACCCATTTTGTCCGGCTCTCTTCCCGGTAGATATCATATGCCAGAAGTCCCGTAAGCGTCATGAAAAACAGCGCCATGGCGTACATCCGCACATTGCCCGCCTGTACGCTCATAATGGGCGCAAGCAGGGAACACAGCATGAACCAGACGGAAATCCTCCTGCCAAAGAGCTTGGCCACATAGTATTTGCCGAGCAGCATATAGCCCAGCATAAACAGAAGGGAAAAGAGCTTCAAAACCCGGAAATGCGTCCCCCCGCCGCACAGCTCATAAAACAGCTTTAACAACGCATAATAAAAAGGCGAATGGTCATCCACCGCCGTGATATAGACCAGTTCTTTCCACGATTTCATCACCAGCCCCGCAGAGAACGCCTCGTCATACCAGAGCTGGTCTGTGATGCAGAGCGCCCCCCATATCAAGAATGCAGCCGCCGGAAGCGTCTTCCAGAGCCATTGCTCCCACTTTTTTGTCTCTTCCATCGATTCTTCCATTTCCATAAATTGCATCGATCTCTCCTCCGCCTTATTATAGCTTCATTTCGGCCGAAGGACAAGTCCCCGATCGGAAAGTTCCAAAAGAGAAGGCCAAACCGATATTTTCCCTTGAAAAAACCCCTGTTTTATGTATAATAGGAAAGGTAGCATAAAATAAAAAAGATATAGGATTGAATAAAAATGATTAGTGCAAACAATGTGACATTACGAATCGGCAAAAAAGCTCTGTTTGAGGATGTAAACATCAAATTTACCGAGGGAAACTGCTATGGCTTGATCGGCGCAAACGGCGCAGGAAAGTCCACTTTTTTGAAAATTCTCTCCGGAAAACTCGACACCACCAAGGGCGACGTGTCCGTCACGCCCGGACAGCGTCTCTCCGTTCTGGAACAGGATCACTTTAAATATGACGACTGCGTGGTCATGGACACGGTCATCATGGGCAACGAGCGACTCTTCCAGATTATGAAAGAGAAGGACGCCATCTATGCCAAGGAAGATTTCTCAGACGAGGACGGCATCCGCGCCAGCGAGCTGGAGGCGGAATTTGCGGAGATGGACGGCTGGGAGGCGGAGTCCAACGCCGCCATGCTCTTAAACGGTCTGGGCATCGACACGGAACACCACTATGCCGTCATGGGCAGTCTGGAAAGCCCTGTCAAGGTCAAAGTGCTGCTTGCCAAGGCGCTGTTCGGCAATCCGGACATCCTGCTGCTGGACGAGCCGACCAACCATCTGGATCTGGACGCCATCGCATGGCTGGAAGAATTCTTGATCAATTTTGAAAACACGGTGATCGTGGTCAGCCACGACCGTTACTTCCTAAATAAGGTCTGCACCCATATCGCCGACATTGACTACGGCAAAATCCAGCTCTACGCCGGAAACTATGACTTCTGGTACGAATCCAGCCAGCTGCTCATCCGGCAGATGAAGGAAGCCAACAAGAAGAAGGAGGAGAAAATCAAGGAACTGCAGGAGTTCATCTCCCGCTTCTCCGCCAACGCCTCCAAATCCAAGCAGGCTACCTCCAGAAAGCGCGCGCTGGAAAAAATTGAGCTGGACGAGATCAAGCCCTCTTCCAGAAAATATCCCTATATTGATTTCAGACCCGACCGGGAGATCGGAAACGAAGTGCTGACCGTGGAACATCTCTCCAAGACCATAAACGGCGAAAAAATTCTGGACGATGTGTCTTTCGTGATGGGGCATGAGGACAAGATTGCTTTCGTGGGAAGCAACGAGACGGCCAAGACCACCCTGTTTCAGATTCTGATGGGAGAGCTGGAACCCGACGAGGGAAGTTATAAATGGGGCGTCACCACGTCTCAAGCCTATTTTCCCAAGGACAGCACCGCGGAATTTGACAACGAGCTGACCATCGTAGACTGGCTCACCGGCTACTCCCCCGTGAAGGACGTGACGTATGTGCGCGGCTTCTTGGGACGTATGCTCTTTGCGGGCGAGGACGGCGTCAAAAAAGTAAAGGTACTCTCCGGCGGCGAGAAAGTGCGCTGCCTTCTGTCCAAAATGATGATCAGCGGCGCCAACTGTCTGGTTCTGGACGAACCGACCAATCATCTGGACATGGAATCCATCACCGCCCTAAACAACGGGCTGATCAAGTTCCCCGGCGTGGCGCTGTTCTCCTGCCACGACCACCAGTTCGTGCAGACCACCGCCAACCGCATCATCGAGATCATGCCGGACGGCTCCATCATTGACAAAATCACCACCTATGACGAATATCTGGAGAGCGACGAGACAGCCAGAAAACGCACGGTCTTCACCGCCAACAAGGAGGACGATGAGGACTGAACGGGTCGGCGCAGCCGACCCGCATGAAAGCGGCGCCATTGATCTGCATGTACACTCTTCCCGTTCCGACGGCACATACTCCCCTGCGGAATTGGTTGACTATGCCATGACCAAACACCTTCGCGCTTTCGCCTTGACGGATCACGACACGGTGGACGGGCTGGAGGAAGCGCTCTCCCATGCGGAAGCGCTGCGGGAACGGTACCGCAGGGAAAGCGGCTCGGCTCCCTCGGACGCCGTCCCCGAGATCATTCCGGGCATCGAACTTTCCACGGAATATCAGGGCCGGGATATTCATGTGGTGGGTCTTTTTATCGACTACCAAAACGAGGAATTCAAATCCTATCTGAAGCGTTTCGTGGACTCCCGCGACCGCCGCAACGAAAAGATGTGCGCCCTTCTGCGGGAGGCTGGCGTCGAGATCACCTATGCGGCGCTGCAGGAAGCGTTTCCAAATTCGGTCATCACCCGGGCGCATTACGCCAAATATCTGTTAGATCACGGTTATGTCAAAAGTCGGAAAGAAGCTTTCGCCCGCTACGTGGGCGACCACTGTCCCTGCTATGTCCCCCGGGAAAAGGTGACTCCTCAGGAAGCGGTGGAGCTGATCCTGAAAGCGGACGGCGTCCCCATTTTGGCGCACCCGATCCTCTATGGTCTGGGCCATCAGGCGCTGGACACACTGGTTGGCGAGCTGAAATCCGTGGGACTTATGGGAATCGAGGCGCTCTACAGCACTTACACGCCCGCCGACGAAAGACAGATCCGCGCGCTGGCAGACAAATATCATCTGCTCATCAGCGGCGGCTCGGATTTCCACGGCGCCAATAAGCCTGGGCTGGATCTGGCCGTGGGATACGGCGGACTCCATGTGCCTTTCTCCGTGCTGCAGGACATCCGCGCCTCCCGACAAAATCTCCTCTTCACAGATCTGGACGGCACGCTGCTGCTTAACGACAGCACGGTAAGTCCCGCCATGCGCGCCGCCTTGGACCGCATGACGGCAGCCGGACATCATCTGATCCTCTCCTCCGGCAGACCGCTGCCCAGCATTCTGGAAGTGCGGGAGCAGGAACATCTGAAGTATCCCAATATGCTGATTCTCTCCAACAACGGAGCGCTGGTCTACGACTGCGACAGTGGGCGCAATATCTTGGAGTACCGCATCGACAGCCGGGACATCGCACGCATCGTGGCCGAAGCGGAAAGTCAGGGACTGCATATCCACGGCTACACGGACTCCGAAATCGTCTGCCACGGGATGAACGCAGAACTTGCCTTCTATACCCGCCGCATCCATATGCCTCTGCAATGCGTGGAGGATATCGCCGCCGCGCTGCCGGATGGCTGCTTTAAACTGCAGGCCATCCATCTGACGGACAAAACCGTTCTGGAGCGTTTCCGCGAAAAGCTCCTCGACTTCTGCGGCGACCGGATCCAGATGATTTTCTCCAACGATCAGTATCTGGAAATTCTGCCCGCCGGAGCCGGCAAGGGAAACGCCCTGCGCTTTATCGCCGATTATCTGCATACGCCCATCTGCAGAACCTACGCAAGCGGGGATGCGGAGAACGATATCTCTATGCTGTCAGCCGCGGGGACGGGCGTCGCCATGGCAAACGCTTCCGACGCCGTCAAAAAAGCCGCCCGCATCGTTACCGCCAAGAGCAACGATGAAGACGGCTTATTAGAGATCCTAGATCGCTTTTTCGTCTGATAGTTGATTTTGATCCTGTCAGCCTTCCACAATCAGATATCGGCCGTCGCCGACCTCAAACACTTCGTCAGCCTCCAGAATCTCCTCGCCTTCGGCTCCTTCCATGTCGATGCCCTCGTCCTCGAAAAACGCAGTCACCTCGTCCACGGAATTGACCACCACGGCCATGCATTCCTCCAGAAAATTCTCGGCCTCCTCGAAGTTCCCCGCAACAGGCTCCGGGAACAGCTGACTCTGGTTCTTCAGGAAACATGCCAATACCGCATCGTCAAACTCGTGCATACGCCACCCTCCTTTGATCATCCTATCTGCCTACCATGATAATATGCCTATTCCCCCATGTCAATAGCGGTTCCGCAACATGTCTATTTTTCGAGATATGCCAGAAGCTCCATAGGATGGGAGATGATGGCGTCCGCGCGCCTTTCCAGCTCTTCCCGTCCTCTAAATCCCCAGAGCGCCCCCACCGTGAACGCGCCCGCCGCAGTTCCCGTCCGCATATCGGTGTCCGTATCCCCCAGATACAGAGTCTCCAAAGCCTCCCCGCCGAGCTGCTTCAGAATCCTGAAGACTCCAGCAGGGTCGGGCTTGATCGGCACATCTTCCCGCTGTCCCCAGATGACGTCAAAACAGTCTCTTCCAAACAAGCTCTCGATCACGCGGATCGTCTCCGCATGGGGTTTGTTGGAGAGGACCGCCAGTCTGCATCCCCGCTCCCGCAGGGCTGCAAGCAGTTCCGGGACGCCCTCATAGGGCTTCACCTCATACATACAATCCACCGCAAAAAATTCTTTGTATCGGGCAAAGGCCTCCTCGAAATGCATCCCGTCCGGATCGCCTCCGGCTGCCAGCGCGCGCCGGATCAGATTTGCCGCACCGTCTCCCACAAAATATTTGTATGCCTCCTCAGAGAAGGGTCCGTACCCCAAAGGCGCCAACGCCCGGTCGGCACAATATTTGATACTGTGGATGGAATCGGACAAGGTTCCGTCCAGATCAAAGACAACAATTCTGCGCATCGTTCCTCACATTCCGCGGCGGTTCCGCTCCATGTCGGACAAGCCCTCCGCCCACACCGCTTTCAGTTCCTGATAAAGCCTCCCCACGGGAAGCCCCACCACATTATTGTAATCGCCCTCGATTCCCGTGATATAGCGGGCGCAGAGTCCTTGAATGCCGTAGGCTCCCGCCTTGTCCATGGGATCTCCCGTCGCCACATAATCCGCAATCTCCCGCTCCGTCATGGGCGCAAAATGTACTGTGGTACGCTCAAAAAACGTGTGTTTCCTCCGCTCCCTGCCATAAATCAAGGTCACGCCGGTATAGACTTCATGGCTCCTGCCGGAGAGGAGCCGCAGCATCCGCTTAGCGTCTTCCGTATCCACAGGCTTGCCCAGAATCACACCGTCACAGGCTACCACGGTATCGGCTCCCACGATCAGGCACTCCGCATCCCGCTCCAGCTGCGCCGCTGCCGCCTCCGCCTTCTGCGCGGAAAGTTCCTGCACCGCACGGGCAGGATCAAGCGTTCCGATCCGCTCCTCCACCTCGCCGGTCTGCACCCGGAAATCGATTCCGATTTGGCCGAGCAGCTCCCGCCTGCGGGGGGAAGCCGAGGCCAAAATCACTTCTGTTTTATGCATTTTGATCCAACTTTCTGATTTCGTTCCTGATTTCGTTTCTGATTTCATTTCTGAATTTCGTTTGTGATCCCGCTCAATCTGTGGGAACTTTGGGAATAAAGGTACGCCTGAGCGCCGTCCGCTCCTCGGCGGCCGCCTTTGCCATAGCAGCGGCCTCCTGCGCAAACTGCTCCTGCGAGCAGACCGCCTTCTTCCCTCTCCGGTCTACCTTCTCATAGGAGCCGTCCGGCTGCAGTACGGAAGCTTTCACATTATCCGCCAGCTGCACCTGTAGAATATGCAGAAGCTCCTCCTTCAGCGCAGGCTCCTCCACCGGGAACAGAATCTCCACGCGCCGCTCCAGATTTCTGGGCATCCAGTCCGCGCTGCCGCAGTAGATCTCCGGATGTTCATCGTTCTCGAAATAGAAAATACGGCTGTGTTCCAGAAAATTCCCCACGATGGAGCGCACGGTGATCCCCTCGCTGACGCCGGGAATCCCGGTTTTGAGACAGCAGATGCCCCGCACGATCAAATCAATTTTCACTCCGGCCGCCGCAGCCTCATAGAGCGCGGCGATGATATCCCGGTCGCAGAGGGAATTCATCTTGGCGATCATCCGGGCAGGCCGTCCTTCTTGAGCGTATTTCCGCTCCCGCTCAATCAAATGCAGGAATTTGTCTTTCAGCCAGAGGGGCGCCAGCGTCAGTTTATTCCAAAACAACGGCTCCGAATATCCCGAGAGCATATTGAACACCGCCGTGGCATCTTGGCCGATGGACTCGGAACAGGTAAAAAGTCCCATGTCCGTGTAGAGTTTTGCGGTGGCGTCGTTATAATTCCCGGTACCCAGATGGACATAACGCCGGATGCCGTCCTCCTCCCTGCGCACCACCAGCGTGATCTTGGAATGGGTTTTCAGTCCCACCAAGCCGTAGATGACATGGCAGCCGGCTTTCTCCAGCATTCTCGCCCAGACAATATTGTTCTCCTCGTCAAATCGGGCCTTTAACTCCACCAAAACCGTGACCTGTTTGCCGTTCTCAGCCGCCTGTGCCAGCGCCGCGATGATGGGGGAATGCCCGCTGACCCTATACAGCGTCTGCTTGATGGCCAGCACGCTGGGATCCGCCGCCGCCTGACGGATGAAGTCAACCACCGGCGTGAACGTCTGGTAGGGATGGTGCAACAGAATGTCGCCGCCCCTGACTGCCTCGAAGATATCGCATCCGGCGGGCAGCTGCGGCACGGCCTGCGGCTCGTAGGCCGCCGCTTTCAATTTATCGAAGCCCTCCAGCCCGTACAGTTTCATCAACACCGTCAGATCCAGCGGCCCGTCGATGGTATAGAGATTGTCGTCCCCGATGCCCAGCTCCTTTTTCAGGAACTTTAAGAGCCGCTTGTCGGTTCCCGCCTCCACCTCCAACCGGATGGCCTCGCCCCGCTGGCGTTTTTTGAGCTGTTTTTCGATCTCTTTTAACAGATCCGCGGCTTCCTCCTCCTCGATGGTGAGATCCGCGTTGCGCATAATCCGAAACGGATGGGCGCAGATAATATCATAATTCAGGAACAATTTGCTGATATTTCGTTCGATGATCTCCTCCAGAAAGATTACCCTGCGCTTTCCGTCCCTTCTGGGAAGCTCCACAATCCGGTTCAATACGCCCGGGACCTGCACAGTGGCAAATTCCAGTTCGTCGTCGCTGCCTTTGCCCCGCACCATGGCGCCGATGTTCAGCGTTTTGTTGCGGATCAGCGGAAACGGTCTGGAGGAATCCACCGCCATGGGCGTCAGCACCGGATAGACGTTCTCCTCAAAGTATTCGTCGATGAACGCGCCCTCCTCCTTGGTCAGCTGTTCATGGCTTTTGACCAGAATCAAGCCGTTCTGGGTCAGCGCCGGGAACAGGGATCGATTGTAGGTAGAATACTGGAGATCCACCAGCTCGTGGATGGCTTTCCCCAGCGCGTCCAGCTGCTGTGCGGGCGTCATGCCGGAGATGTCCTTTTTCTCATAACCGGCGTTTATCATATCCTGCAGGGACGCCACGCGGATCATAAAGAACTCGTCCAGATTGGAGGCCGTGATGCTTAAGAATTTCAGCCGCTCAAACAGAGGGATATTTTTGTCTCTGGCCTCCGCGAGAACCCTGTGGTTGAACAGGATCCAGCTCAGCTCTCTGTTGGTATAATATTTGGAGTCGGTAAACTTGATCTTTCCTTCCCTGCCGGACTCCTTCGCATTCTCTTTCATCCGGAAACCTCCTCTTGCCCAAAAATAGTCTGTTTAAAATTGCCTGCGCTGCCGGAGTACGGGCGTCACGCTGAACACTTCTTTGAAAAATTCCGCTCTGGCGGCAAAGAATCCGGTTTCGAGCGTGATATCCTCCATGGTATCCGCGTTTAAGAACAGTTCGTTGTCCCGCAGAACCGCTTTTAGCCCCTTTAACTTCTGCTTGTGGCTGTGATCCATGCTGGCGGCCAGACGCAGGATCGCCGTGAGTTTGGCCACTTTCAGATAGGCCTCCCGGCCCAGAATCCGGCTCTCCGCGGACTGTTCGTAATAGACAAAGGGACTGTGGTAAAAGCGTACCACATTGGCCACCAGCTCCCGTTCCACATGCGAGAGTCCGATGATCTCTGTGGCCATAATAATATCATAGGAAGTCTCGCCGATATTCACAAGGCTGATATATTTGCCGCAGTCGTGGAGGATCGCGGCCAGACGCAGATAGAGCCTCTCCCTTCTGCCCATCCCATGCACTTTCTTCATGCTGTCAAAAATGGCGGTGGTGATCGTCTCCAGCGTCTCCGCACGCTTGTGGCTTCCCATGTAACGCTTGCTGATATTCATGGCGCAGGCCACGATATCCTGTTCAAAATCATGTTCGCCCCTAAACATTTTGATGCTCTCGCCGTATTCGTAGGCGATGCCGTCGCAGAGGGTAACTCCCGGCGCCCAGATTCTCACCGCCTCCATCAGCTCTGCGATGCGGCGGACCAAAACCGCGCTGATAAACACCAACGGCACCTTTTCCTCGACCACGTCCAGCGCCCGGGCGACCTCCGTCTGATTGGTGGTGCGCAGAAGCTCCATCAGCCCTTCAAAATCCTCCGCGTCAATGATGCCCTCTCCCGCCTCCCGCCCGGCATGTTTTACCGCCCAGGGGGAAATATAGTCGTCCACAATGATAATATTCTGAATCTCCCTGTCCTTCAGGTAGAGCTTTTTGTATGCGGAAAGCTGTGCGCTGACCATCTCCCCCACCAGATGCTCCAGATGCTGCGGCCCCACATGCAGATGGTTCATGACCTCCTGAATGCGCAGGACGCCCAGCCGCAGGTTCTGGGTGGACACCAGCGTGTCGTTGTCGAAGAGGGAAAGCTGAATGCTTCCCCCGCCGATATCCACGATGGCGGTTTTCTCCTCAATGATGCGCCGGAAGCTCTCCCCCTTGGAAGCGATGGATTTGTAATCCAGAAAGCGTTGTTCGGAATTGCTGAGTACCTCCAGCTTCAGTCCCGTGCGCTGGGCGATCTGATCCAGCACGAGGGCGGAATTGTCCGTCTCCCGGATGGCGCTGGTCCCATAGGCCCGGTAGCCGTCCACTTTATAGGAATCCATGATCTCCGCAAATTCCTTCAAAGTGCGGCACAGTTCATCCATCTTGTCCGTGCTGATCTTGCCCGTGGCATAAGTCTCGCTGCCCAGATCCAGTCTGCGGCTCACATGGTCGATGGCGCGCATGGCCGTCTTGCCGGACAGCTCGAAAATTTTCATGGACAGCTCATAGCTGCCCACATCGACGGCTGCAAACGTTTTCACACTCATTGCGCTCCTCCTAACCTTGCCGACAGATCGTCGATAAACTGTCTGGCCGTCCTGCCGGACAGCCCCCCGTGGGAAAGCTCCCATTGATTCGCCCGAAGCAGAAGCTCCTCCTCGGAAATATTCAACTGTTCCCGCTCCGCCAACGCTTTCACGATGGCCTGAAATTCCTTTTTGCCCGGCGCGCCAAAATAGATGGTGACGCCGAAACGGCTCACCAGCGACAGTTTCTCCTGCACCGTGTCTCCCGTGTGCAGATCCTCCCGGATTTCTTCCCTGTCGCCCACATTCTCGCGGATCAGGTGTCTGCGGTTGGAGGTGGCGTAGATCAGCACATTTTCCGGCTTTTTCTCCAATCCGCCCTCGATGACCGCTTTTAAGTATTTATATTCGATCTCAAAATCTTCAAAACTCAGATCGTCCATGTAGATGATAAACTTATAATTGCGGTTCTTGATGCGGGCGATCACCTCGTTCAGATCCTGAAACTGATGTTTGTAAATCTCTATGATGCGCAGCCCCCTGTCGTAATATGCATTAGCGATGGCCTTGATGCAGGAGGATTTCCCCGTGCCAGCGTCGCCGAACAGCAGGCAGTTGTTGGCCTTGCGCCCGCTCACGAACGCTTCGGTGTTGTCGATCAGCTTGCGCTTGGGAATCTCGTATCCCACCAGATCGTCCAGATGCACATGGGTGATATTCAAAATGGGCGGAATCTGCAGTCCGCCGGCATCTCTGGCAACCCGGAAGGACTTGTGCAGGCCGAACTCTCCCACACCGTATTCTTTATAAAATTCCGTCAGCGTGTCCTTCATCTCCCGCGCCGTGCGGTTCTCGCAGAAATGTTCCGCCAGTCCGCAGATCCTTTCACAGATCCTGCGGTTATACACTTTACTCTCCTGACTGCTCGTCCGATAATCAGTCAGAATCTCAAACTCCGGCGCCTGCAGCGCTTCGGTCATGGGCGTAAAATCATAGTCGTAGAACTCTTTGAAGACCTCGATATCGTGCAGCGCCGCCTCGTTGATACTGCCCTGCACCGCTCCCCGGATCTCACAGGCCATACTGTAGCTGTTCTCACTGTTGACCAAGAGATTTGCCAGATAACAGTGCCAGAGATTGCCGTGAAATCCGTAACTGCCCGCCAGCTCCAGAAGCCGGTGCAGACATTGGAACAGAAGCGCCCGCAGATCCTCCCGGTTGTAAAAGTCATCCTCATAATGGGACATGAGCCATGCCATATCATAAAAAAGCTGTCCGTCCTTAAAATCCCTATATAAAAGAAGTTCCTGTTCCCGCATGGCTCCTCCTAGTAGTTGCCCAGTATTTTCATATTTCTCGCCTCTTCTCGCAATCCGCACAGGGCGTTTTTGACGGATCCGTCCGCAAGATTGCCCTCGAAATCCACAAAAAAGCGGTATTCCCAATTCCGCCCCTCGATGGGACGGCTTTCGATCTTCGTCATGTTCAGATGATTGTAGATAAAATGGGACAGCATGTGGTAGAGGGAACCGCTCTCATGGGGTACCTCGAAGCAGATGCTGACCTTGGAGGCGTCTTTCCGAAAAATCTTCTGGTTCGTGACGATGATGAACCGGGTGGAGTTGGTGCCGGAATGGTTGATGCCCTTCTGCAGCACCTCCAGACCATAGATCTGTCCCGCCAGCTCGCTGGCCACCGCCGCCTGTGACCGATCCTGTTCCTCCGCCACTTTTCTGGCCGCAAACGCATTGTTCTGCATACTGATCTGCTGCCAAGGGTGTTCGGCCAGATACCTTGCGCTCTGCATCAGAGACTGGGGATGGGAGTAGACCGTGCGGACGTCGGACAGCGAAGCGCCGGGGACGCCCAGCAGACAATGCTCAATGCGGATGATCTGCTCCGCCACAATATAGTTCTCATATTCCACCAGCAGATCATAGATCTCGCTCACAACGCCCGCCGTGGAGTTTTCGATGGGAAGCACCGCAAAATCCGCGCTGCCCTCGTCAATGGCACTCATGGCGTCGCGGAATGTGTCCACATGAAAGCTCCTGATATTTTCTCCGAAATACCGCAGCATAGCCGCCTGAGAGTAGGCTCCCTCCGCACCCTGAAAGACCACCCGCGCTTTCTCCGTGTCCAGACGATCCACGCCGATGAAGGGAAGTTTCCCCTGCAGTCCGTGTTCCGCCATCATCCGGTACTGGAGTTTGCGGCTCATGGCCATGATCTGTTCAAAAAGCTCTGCGATGCCCTGCCGGTTCTCCTCCTGTGCCAGCGCCTTCACGCTGCCCAGCTTCTCCTGCTCCCGCACCCGGTCGAATACTTTTCTGCCGTTTTCGATTTTATACTCCGCCACCTGCCTGCACAGATCCATCCGCCGCTCATACAGCTCCACGATCTGCGCGTCTATCCCGTCAAGCCCCTTCCTCAGTTCCCCTAAATCCATCCTTCTCTCCATTCCTGCCGCTCCGTACCCCGGAGCGGACATCCGTTTCTGCGCAAAACTTTCACACTACCATATTTTATAACAAATCCGGCTTGATAGCAAGAAAAATACAGTGTATACTTCACTTATAAGACAGCGTTAAACTTTTCAGTTTTCAATCATTTTAAACAGAATAGTTTTCTGATAATAGTTTTCAATATAAGAAAGGTATGGTTATCGTTATGAAGAAAAAAAATTCCGATCTCAAGCTGCTCCTCTTTCTGGCGCCCCCGGTCATTCTGGTATTCCTTGCTCTGATACTGGTGTGGGTTCTCACCGGAAGAGTGAAAATGAATCCCGAGGGAACCGTGGGCAACACCGCCGGCAATCTCAACAACGGGGGGCTGTTCTGCGAATACAACGGCACGGTTTATTTCTCCAATCCCACGGACGGCGGTTCCCTCTACGCCATGAACCCGGATGAATCTCAACTGCGCCGGCTCAATTCCATGCAGGTCCGCAATCTGCTGGCCGGGGGCGATTACCTGTACTATTTCCAACTCGGCTCCGCAGGATACGACGGCCCCGGAAGCGTCACCAACACGCACTCCTTCAACCGCTGTAATCTGAATGGCAAAAATGCCGTGGCCATCACCCGGGACGTGGTGACATGCGGCCAACTGGTCAATAATTACCTGTATCTGCTCACCGCGGGCAAGGAGCATCCCGTATTTTATAAAATCAAAATCGACAAATCGGATGAAGTGCATCTGGCGGACTACGCCGTCAATCCGGCCTGCGCCGAAAACGGCATGATCTACTATAACGGCACGCAGAGCGACCATTTCCTGTACCGTTTAAACACGGCCACGGATGTGGAGGAGACCGTGTGGAACGGCAATCTGTGGTATCCTGTTTTGAGCGGGGATTTCATTTATTATATGGATGTGTCTTCCGACTATCGACTGTGCCGCTACTCCCTCTCGGGACAGAACGTGGAAGTACTCACAAACGAACGGGTAGAATGCTTCAACGTGGGTTCCGGTTATATCTACTATCAGACCAACAGCGCCACCGCCCCGCAGTTGAAATGTATGCACACCGACGGAAGCAATGTGCTGGTTGTGGCGGACGGCATCTATACCAATATCAACATGACGTCGCGCTATGTCTACTTTCAGGAATTTGGCGTGGACTCCAGTCTGTACCACGCCGTACTGGGCAATGACCAATATCGCGCCTTTTAATCAAAACACGTGTTATTCTTCGATGTGATCCTGTCCTTGGCTCAGGATCGTGACAATATGGCTGTCCGCCAGAGAATAGAAAATGGTTTTGCCCTCCCGGCGGTTTTTGACCAGATCCATCTGCTTCAACACCCGGAGCTGGTGGGAGATCGCCGACTGAGACATGCCCAGCAATGTGGCGATATCGTAGACGCACATCTCGGAACACAACAGTACATAGAGGATTTTTAGGCGGGTCACATCGCCGAACACCTTGAAAAACTCGCCCAAATCCTGCAATTCCTCCTCCGGAAGCATCTGTGCGTCTATTTTTTGAATCGTTTTGTCATTCAGATGAAGATATTCTTTCTCTTCCATAATCAACCTTTCGCATTTCAATACTATTTTTTCAATCTAATGCGCACGGATTTGCAATGGAATATACCGCTTCGCAGTGCAAATCCGGCGCGTAATATAAATCATGAATTAATTTTCGTCCCGCCGGAATGAGGCAGCGCCTCCAACAGCTGCACGACCGTTTTCCCCAAGATGGGATGCCGATAATTCGGCGCCAGATGACTCAACGGTTCCAGCACAAAATACCGATTCTCCAAATCCGCATGAGGCAGCACAAGCACATCGTCCTCATACACCAGTTTGTCATAGAAGAGAATATCAATGTCCAGCGTTCTGGGACCCCAGTGTAATTCCCGGGTGCGCCCCGCCGCCGCCTCGATCTCATGCAGATACTGCAGCAATTCCTTCGGTGTAAGAAGCGTGCGCAGTTTCACGGCGGTATTCAAGAAACGATCCTGTTCCGTATATCCGTAGGGTTCTGTCTCCAGCAGCTCCGCGGTCTGCTGTACCTGAATCAGCGGATGTTCCCCCAGCTGCCGGATTCCCTGCCGCAGATAGGCCTCCCGATCCCCCATGTTGGAACCCAGCGACAGATACGCTTGATGCCAGCCGCGTTTGATGCGCACAGACACCGACTCGAAAGGCAGACCCACGGGAGCCTCGGGTTTCCGGATCTCCAGCTCCAGAGCCGTGATCGAACCAAAGTTCAGAAGGAGCTGTTCGGCCAGATTCTCCGCCACAGACTCGATTAAATCGTAAATATACTCCTTCATCCAGTTGTTGATAAAATGAGAAATTTCCCCATAGTTGGTGGAAAGACTCAGATCATCCTCCCTCCCTGCCGGACGAATGTCCGTATACAAGACGGCATTCACATAAAACGTCTGGCCCACTGCTTTTTCTTCCGGATTGACGCCGTGATAGGCATACACCTCCAGATTGTCGATTCTGATTTCGTCCTGATTCATTGCCTCTCCTATCTGCCCGCTTCCGCGGGTCTCAAATCAAGATTAAATTCTCGGCTTTGAATAGCGCCGCCAATTCCTAGCAAATTGCCTGACAGACCGCCTCCGCCATGCGCGCGGCGCGGACATTCTCTTTCACGTCATGCACCCGCACAAACATGCAGCCCTTTATCACGCCGAACACCGTGGTCGCCAAAGTCCCCTCCAGCCGCTCGTCCGCCGGAAGGTTCAGCGTCAGGCCGATCACCGATTTGCGGCTGCATCCCAGCAGGACGGGACAGCCGAAGATCTGCAACCGTTCCAGATTCCCAAGGATGCTCAAATTCTGCTCATAACTTTTCCCAAATCCCACTCCCGGATCCAGAATGATTTTGTCCCTCGCAATCCCCGCCTGTTCTGCCAGTGAAAGCGTCTGCGTCAGATCCAGCGCCATCTCCTGCCAAAAGTCTCGATACTCAGGATCTCTCCGATTGTGCATCAGACAACAGGGCAGTCCGCTCTCCGCAATCACCTCAGCCATATCCGCATCATAGCGCAGTCCCCAGATATCGTTTATCAGATCCGCTCCGGCTGCAATGCCTGCTCTGGCCACGCCACTCTTATAGGTATCCAGCGAAACCGGTATGTCAAATCTCGACTTAATCGCTTCCAAAACCGGCATGACGCGTTCAATCTCCTCCTGAACCGAGATCTGCTCATATCCGGGGCGGGTGGATTCGCCGCCGATATCCACAATGTCCGCGCCGTCCCGCTGCATCTCTTCCACATGATACAATGCCCGATCCATCCGGTTCCATTGGCCGCCATCGGAAAAGGAATCCGGCGTCACGTTCAGAATTCCCATAATATAAGTCCGGCCCTGACGCCCAAACGGCTTTCCGCCGATCCACAGCTCTTCCGCCTTCATTGTATGCCTCCGTGTGCCGCTACCCGACACCCCGCCTGTCGCTTCTAATCTTTAGCTTCTAATCTTTCTCCTCTAATCTTGCCCCGGCCTTATCCCTCTTTGTCTTGTTTATGCCTTGCCGGGCTTTCCTGATTGAGCGTTTACTCTTCATTTAATATCGGATTTTCAAATTTTTCTTGTCGTCGCTGCGGTGGCACTCCGGTTCCACATCACAGGCAAAACAAGTCCGGCTGGCTTTGTCCGCCCGGTACAGCACACCCCTCAGATTCTCCTCCGCAGCCACAGCCGCATCCCTGTGGCTCTTAATGGCGTCAATGATAACGTGTGTTTCTGAATCGTCGAATCCGCATTCCCGCAGGATTTCCGGAGCAATCTCCACACTGGCCAGCTCATGCGGTGTCTCGTCTTCATATTGGATATGCCTTCCCAGATCATGCAGAAGCGCTGCCGCATAGATCCATTCCCGAGAGATCCCCAGACCACTCTCCAGATTGATGATTTCCCCGATTCTGGCCACATCCAGAAAATGCGTCAGATCATGCTTTCCAAATTTGCGGTTCTCCTCCGCTTTCCGGTTTTCCGCCAAATGATATTTGAATAAATCATGATTTAATATCCTGTCGATTCGCTCCAAGGCCGGCTCTCCTCCCTCTATTCCATCCTAATAGGCGATTGTGAAACAATATTTTCTGGAATCCGAATTGTGCAGATTGTATATTCATAAGCAGACCCTAGCG
>JAMPGV010000036.1 GCA_023663735.1 Muribaculum sp.
TGGGCGGCAAAACAACGGCAGCGGACGGTTGGACGGCATTGTTTCAAGCCCATAATGGAGGAGACGGATACCATAGCGGTCAAAAGATCGCCATGAAAGCGAACTTCAACGGTTCCGCTGTCTTTAGCGATGATACTTCCGGCGAAACAAAGATGAGTTATACAAATCCTGTGCTGATTAAGGCCTTGCTGCGTTCTCTTGTGGAAGAAGCGGGCGTTGCCCCATCGGATATTACGGTCTATGATGTTTCCCGTCTGTTCCCCGATTACATGGTGGAAATGTGTACGGATGGGAACTTAAAGGGTGTTCAGTTTGTAGGACGAAATAATGGCGTTGCGGATGAAAACGCGCCGATTAACTGGTCGTATGAATTCAGCGGCAATGTCAGTTATCTGCCTACCTGCGTGACCGAGGCCGAATATGTGATAAACCTTGCCAATTTGAAAGGCCATAGCTACGGGATTACACTTTGCGGTAAAAATCACTTTGGTTCTTTTATCAACGGCGACGCCATGTATCCGCCGCAGGGGGCAAACCTGCACCAATGGGTGTCAAGAAATGAGATGGGAATTTACAGTCCTCTTGTCGATCTGATGGCAAATTACCAGCTGGGCGAGAAAACCGTATTGTATATGCTGGATGCTCTCATCTGTGCCACAAGCGAGGGGACTTCTGTTACCGGGGAAAATACCAAATGGCAGCAGGCGCCGTTTAACGGGGATTATACCTCCAGCGTATTCGTATCGCAAGATCCGGTTGCCATTGATTCTGTCGGCGCTGATTTCCTGATCAATGAGCCGACCGTCACAAGCAACAACAGCGTGCTGCGGGATAATCCCAATGTAGAGAATTATCTGCATGAGGCAGGACTTGTTGGCAACCCGCCTTCCGGCACGGTTTATTTGAATGGGAACGGGAATAAAGTGGAAAATCTCGGTGTTCACGAACATTGGAACAATTCGGTGGATAAACTCTACAGCCGCAATCTCGGAAAAGACGAGGGAATTGAACTGATATATATTTTGTCAAAATAGTATTAGCAGAACCGAAAAATCAAAAAACAGAATATGTCCATTGTTCTATTGTTATGAACAAATTAAATGTATATAATGAATATAGCTGAGAAAGGTTATAGACAATTGCGAAACGATATTTTTCGGAATCCGAATTGTGCAGATTGTATATTCATAAGCAGACCCTAGCGAACCGCCGGCACACAACGTAACTTCGTTACGATTGATGCTGTATTTTAGCATCTTATGTGCCGCTGCGGTGAGGTGGGAGCGAAAGCGGGTCTGCGGTGAATATACAATTTGCACAATGACCCTCTACGAATCGTAGTGTTCTGCAATCGCCTATGAGAAAAGTCAAAAAGCGAGAAGATGATTGTTATGGTCATGACGAAAGTGAAATTGATGTGCTGGAGGAGATTGTTCCATATACAGTACTTCAGGATAAGGAAGCGCAAATAACAAGAAATGCAATGGTGGTCTATCCTTATATCAAAAGTGGTGCAATATCTCATGGAGGATGCTTATGATCTATACGGTGACGTTCAATCCTTCGCTGGATTATATTGTGGAAGTGGAGGAGTTTCGGACGGGACGAACCAACCGCACCTCCTCGGAACTGCTGCTCCCGGGCGGCAAGGGCGTCAATGTCTCGATCGTGTTGAAAAATCTGGGGCTGGATAGCACGGCGTTAGGATTTTTTGCCGGATTTGTGGGAGAGGAGATCGTCAGGCGGCTGCAGGAGCTGGGGATTTCTACGGATTTCATCCGGGTTGCGGAGGGCAATTCCCGGATCAACATTAAGCTCAGATCCATCGACGGCACGGAGATCAACGGCGCAGGGCCAAAGATCGGGGCGGATCAGATCGCGGCGCTGATGGAGAAGCTGGACGGTCTGGCCGAGGGGGATGTGCTGTTTCTGGCGGGGAGCGTTCCGGCCTCCATGCCGGAAGGAATTTACCGCGATATTCTCGGAAGGCTGGAGGGACGGCATGTGCTGACGGTGGTGGACGCCGCCGGGAAATTGTTGGCGGAGTCGCTGCGGTATCGGCCGTTTCTGATCAAGCCCAACAGACAGGAACTGGAAGAATTGTTCGGAGTCGCTTTGCCGGATCGGGAGTCGGTGGGGTTCTATGCGGAGCGGCTGCAGAGACAGGGCGCGCGGAATGTGCTGGTCTCTCTGGCGGGGGAGGGTGCGGTGCTTGTGTCCGAGGATCGGCGGATTTGGCAAAAGGCGGCGCCCGCCGGAACATTAATCAACAGCGTGGGATCCGGGGACGCCATGGCGGCGGGATTTATGGCCGGGTGGCTGGAGCGGCAGGACTATGAACACGCTCTTTCTATGGGGATTGCGGCGGGCAGCGCCAGCGCATTTTCCGAATATCTGTGTACCAAGGATCAGACAGAGGCCCTCTATGTGCAGCTTGCCGGAGAGCGCGCGGGCGAGGAGGAGCTATGACAAGTTATCAGGGGAAAAGCATATTCGGCGGAATCGCCATCGGAAGAATCTGCGTCTACCGGAAAAAGGAATATCGGGTCGTGCGGACTGCGGCGGAGGATCCGGACAGGGAGCTGGAGCGTTTTGCGCAGGCGAAGGCGGAGGCCGCCGTCGAGCTGCGCAGACTTTACGACAAAGCCCTCGGGGAGGTGGGCGAGGCCAATGCGGCTATTTTTGAAGTCCATCGGCTGATGCTGGAAGATGAGGATTATAACGGGGCGGTGGAACATTTGATCCGCGCGGAGCATGTGTGTGCAGAATGCGCCGTGACGTCAACAGGGGAACGGTTTGCCACAAAATTTGCCGGGATGAACGATGATTATATGCGGGCGCGGGCTGCGGACATACAGGATCTTTCCGAGCGGCTGGCCGGGATTTTGTGCGGCGGTTCCGGCGGCGGAATCGAGACGGACGAACCGGTGATTCTGGTGGCGGAGGATCTCACCCCGTCGGAGACGATACAGCTGGACAAGGACAAGGTGCTTGCTTTTGTCACTGCGCACGGTTCCGCCAATTCCCATGCCGCCATACTGGCGAGGAGCATGGGGATTCCCGCGCTGGCGGGGGTGGAGATTGCGCCGGATGGGGATCCGGACGGCAGGATCGGTATCGTGGACGGCAATGCGGGGCGGTTCTATGTGGACCCGGATGAGAAACTCTTAGAGACCATGCGGCTGGCACAGCGGAGAGAATGGGCGGAAAAACAGGCGCTGCAGACCTTAAAGGGCAGGGAAAGCAGGACGGCGGACGGCAGGGAGATCAAGCTGTATGCCAATCTTTCCGGCATCGGGGATCTGCCGCTGGTCCTGCAGAATGACGCGGAGGGGATTGGGCTGTTTCGGAGCGAGTTTTTGTATCTGGAGAGCGATCATTTCCCCACGGAGGAGGAGCAGTTCGAGGCATACAAGGCCGTGGCGGAGGCCATGGCGGGCAGACCGGTCATCATCCGCACGCTGGATATCGGCGCAGATAAAAGATGTGATTATTTCGGGCTGGATCCGGAGGAAAATCCGGCGCTGGGTTATCGGGGCATCCGCATCTGCCTGACGCGCACGGAGGTGTTCAAGACGCAGCTCAGGGCGATTTTGAGAGCCGGTGCGTTCGGCAGAATTGCGATCCTCTATCCCATGATTATCAGTGTGGAGGAAGTAAAGCGCATTCGGGAAATTGTGGAAGAGGTTCAAAAGGAATTGACGGAGAGCGGCATACCGTTCGGCGATCCGGAGCAGGGCGTGATGATCGAGACGCCCGCGGCGGTGATGATCAGCTCAGAGTTGGCCAAAGAGGTGGATTTTTTCAGTATCGGAACCAATGACTTGACTCAGTATGCGCTGGCGATCGACAGGCGGAATCCGAGATTGGACGCCTTTTATGACGCCCATCACCCGGCGGTACTGCGCATGATCGGCATGGTGGTGGAAAACGCCCACAGGCACAGCATCAGAGTCGGCATCTGCGGCGAGCTGGGGGCGGATCTGAGCCTGACGAAAGAATTCCTGCGGATGGGCGTGGACGAGCTGTCCGTGTCTCCGGGCAGGATTCTGCCCATCCGCAGGGTGGTGAGGGAGATCAATCTGGGAGACGGCTGACGGCGGATGCGGCCGGATTATCGCAGGCCTTTTGCCTCTTGCAGGGTGATTCCGTTTTCGCCCAGCGCGATGGCGTGATCCAGTCCCACGAACTTGCCGTTTTCCTGCCACAGCACCTCTTTGACAAAATTGTATTTCTCGGCGTCCCAAGTGGTGAAATCGTCCAGAAGCAGTCCGCCGGTATCGCCCGAATTGGCGTTCAGGCACCAGAACGTATGGTTGATGTGGTATTCTGAGATCAGGCGGCGCAGGTGGGTCATCCATGTCAGATTGGGTTCGCGCAGGAAGCCGCCCCATTCTCCGATCAGGAGCGGCGCGATGTCCTCCTCCTGAATATAGAGCCAGTTGTCCTGCCAGCAGTCCTGCAACAGGGTGTCATAGGTGTAATTTTTCTGGAACCAAGGCTGTTCATACACCGTGGGGCCGTAATCGTGGGGCGAGTAGACCAGTTTGTCCTGATATTTGCCGAGGTCGATGGGATAATCCGCCACCGCGCGCAGATTGCCGCCCCACCAGTTAAAATAATAGTCGTCGGCGTTTGTGGAGGAGTAGTCTCCTCCTTTTTTGATGGGATAAATCTCCGTACCCTCCACCAGAATCAGCACATTGGGATTCTGGGCGAGGACTTTGGCCGCCGTCGTCTCCGCCACATATTTCCAATTGTTGGCGTCTTTGGAGTCGTTCCAGATTGCGGCGTTTTTGCCTTCGCCGGGCTTGCCGTGCGGTTCGTTTTTCAGGTCGTAGGCGATGATGGTATCGTTGTCCTTGTAGCGGGCTGCCATCCACTCCAAGGCGGCATAATAATCCTCCACGGAGACTTTGTCCGTATACCAGAGATTGACATTGTGGCCGGAGGCGTCGGTCTCGGCGCTGTGGATGTCCGGCATGACTTTGATGCCGTTCGCCTCGGCCAGCGTCAGAAAGTAATCGAAAATCTCCAGCGAGTTCATGGCGTTTAATTCTTCGTTGTAGGCATTGTTATAGTTGGCCTTGGGATATTCGCCCGCCGCCCACTGATTGATTAATTCCGCGGAGATGGGAACCCGGATGAGATTGAATCCATGGTCCGCGATGGCCTCCACCGTGGGGGCGAGACGGCTATTCCAAAGTCCGTCGAAGGTGTTGGTTCCGGTGTTGTAGCCGAACCAGTTGACTCCGGTGATCCACACTTGTTTGCCGTCCTTGTCCAGAATCCGGCTGCCGTCCGTGTGGAGCCAGTCGTCGCCCTGCACGGCGTCCGCGGAGCGTTCACGCAGCGCGGCGGCGTCGGATGCGGAGGCAGGAGTCTGGCCGCTGCCGCCGTTTCCGGTGTTTCGGTCAACGGTTCCCTTTTCAACGATGCATTCGGAACCGTTTAAGGTGGCGGCGGCAATGGTCAGATCGGAGCCTGTGCCGATATTGCACCCCAGTATCACGTTGGCGCCGGGGGCAATCGTCTGATTGTATTCTGCGTTCGAGACGGTCACATACTCTTCATGGACGGACCATGTGCCGTCCCAGCCCTGAGCGGATACCAGATCGTTCACTTTGAGGACCAGATTCCAGCCCTCCACGGCGGTATCGGTTTGATTGGTGATGCTCAGTTCCAGTGAGCAGACTTTGGTATCTCCGTCGGCCCATGCATTTCCGGCAGAGTAGGTGAGCGTATAGGAACCGGCCTGCGCAGGAAGGGCGTCCTGCCGGGCGGCGTACTCCGAAGCGCCGCTTTGAGCCTCCGGAGCCGACGGATCTACAGGTGCGTTCAATGCGGATGCGTCCGGTGCGCTGACGGATCCGCCGTCCGCCTCCAGCGCGGCTTTCCGAAGCCGGTTGTTCTCGGCGATCACCATCGTCAGGGCGGCGAGCAGGCCGATCAGAACCGCACAGATCACAAGGATGAGCAGAAACTGGGTCCGGGAAAGATGCTTTTGGGTTTCCATAAAATGTCCTCCGTGTTTGCTTGGTATCACATAATTAAAAAAATCATAGCATGGAATTGTGTAAAAAGCAAATGAGCAACTTGAAATACATTCAGAATGTTGTATAATGAAACTATGAAACTACTGAAGAAACTTTTTTACGGATTGATTGTCATCTTGATGCTCGGCTGTGCCGGCGTGCTGATTCTGGCGTTTACGCCCGACTTGACCAAGCGCCTGTCCGTCAGGCTTTACGGCGAGGAGGGACCCGAGGCTTACATGAGGGAGAAGGCATCCAAAGAGGAAGGAGAGGATGCACCCGTCTCGGAAAACAACGGTATATTGGCAGACGGATCCGGAATTGCGGAGGGTGTGCTGGCTTCCGAGGGAAGCGTTGGCTATGTGGCGCCGGTGCGAGGCTCTTTGAACCTGCCGGAGCGCGTGAGCGGCAGAAACGGATACGAGCCGGTAAACGGAGCGGGGGAAGAGCTTGCCGACGAACAGGCGGATACCTTGAGCGGACAGCTCCGGTACGGGGCGACGGGCGACGGGCTTGCTTTTGACGCGCAGATGTATCCCTATTACCACATGCTCAATGACAAAATGCAGCATCTCTATCGGCAGATTTACGCCAATGCGCTGGAGGTAAACGAGTCGTTTGCACCCGTGGAAGAGGTGAACACGGCGCAGTTGAAGAATGTGTTTGAGGCGGTGTACAATGACCATCCGGAGCTGTTCTGGCTGGATACGGGATATTCCTGCAAATACCGCTCCGACGGGATCTGTGTGGAAGTGAGTCTGCAGTATAACCGCACGGCCAAAAGTCTGGAGCAGGCCAAGGCGGATTTCGAGGCCGCGGCCAAGCGGATTTTGGATGGCGCGGCAAACCGGGACGGCGACGCCGACAAAGAAATGTATGTACATGACGAGCTGATTGCCAAGGCGGATTATGCGCTTTCCTCCGGCATGAACCAGAGCGCTTACAGCGCGCTGGTGACCGGAGATACCGTCTGTGCGGGCTATTCCAGAGCTTTCCAGTACCTGCTGCAGCAGTTGGGGATTCCCTGTTATTACTGCGTGGGGTATTCCGGGGAAGCCCATGCGTGGAATATCGTGCGGGTGGACGGAGAATATTACAATGTGGACGCCACATGGGACGATACCGATCCTTCTACTTATGATTATTATAATAAGACGGATGCGGATTTCGTGGGGACGCATGTACGCACGGGACTGAGCGTTTATCTGCCTGCCTGCGGCGGATCCGCCGGCGGTACGGGCGTCCTGCCGGGCGGCAATACGGTGGCGGGCATCACTTTGAATCCCAATCCCCAGCAGCCGATGACATGGACGCCGGGAGCCGGGAAAGGAAACCGCTATGGAGTCACGGTGTCCGGCAATGTCACCTATGATTTGAGCGCTGCGGATCTGACCGAGGACATGGTGTTGATTTCCCTGCAGAAATATTATGAGGACTGCCGTAAACAGATGAAAGAGAAGGGCAGCGGACAACAGACATTCAGCAATATTGTACCCAAATATGTGCTGGACGAGGCGGAGAAAGCATATGGAACGGGTGCCTATGAGAAAGGGTATGTGGAGGAAGGATTAAAGGATCTGCAGATGGACTATTTTGCAATCCAGATTCAGGTGGAAGAATTAGGCGGCAATTATTATCGCCTGTACCACAATATTTATACTTGGAAATGATTCTTGGCGGGGCAGTCAATGGACGCGGATGTGTTCTTTGATTGCCTCGAAGCTTTCTTTGCTGATGACATGCTCGATGCGGCAGGCGTCCTCGGTGGCGATTTTCTCGTCCACGCCCAAGGCCGTCAGCCAAGAGGAGAGCAGTTCGTGGCGTTCGTAAATCATTTCTGCAATTTCCCGTCCCGATTCGGTCAGATAGATGAAGCCTTCTTTCGTCACCGTGATGTGATTGGCTTCGCGGAGATTTTTCATGGCTACGCTGACGCTGGATTTCTTAAAGCCCAGCTCGGCGGCGATGTCTACGGAACGCACCACGGGATTGCGGTGGCTGAGAATCAAAATGGTTTCCAGATAATTTTCTGCGGATTCGTTTACTTTCATGATTTCTCTCATTCTGCAAGATGTCGGTTAAACCGGACAAATCTGCCAATTTGGAACAATTTTGCGGGTTTTTCATTTTATATGATAAAGGATAAAGGCATCTATCATATTTTACCAGTATATCATATTTTATGGGCGGTGGCAAATAAAAATCCGCCGTCTGCCAAACGTCGCAGGAAGCAGGATCAAAAACAGAAGATCTTGACAAAACAAAGAGGTTAGGATATACTAACCATAGTTCGATTCAGGAAAATGAACTGTGGTTTTGGGCGGAGGGAAATACCCCGCCGAGTGAGTGCGCCGCAGGGCGCGGATAGGAGTGGAGATGAATCTGGGAACAATTGTCGTACTCATTGTGGTGTGCGGAGTGAGCGCATGGGCTGTCCGGAGCATGGTGCGGGATAAGCGGAGCGGCAAATCCCTGCAGTGCGGCATGGACTGTAAAAACTGCGGCGGACACTGTCCGCACAACAAATAGGAACGAAAAATCCAAAAGTGTTTGGGCAATGCAGCGGACGGGCGGTTCTCCTCGGAGAGCCGCCCGTCCGCGTGTTTTCTTATTTGTTTGGTTTGCTTGGTGCGAGCTTATACGGACTCATGGAACGTGCGGCTGATGACGTCCGCCTGCTGTTCGGGAGTCAGTTTGATGAAGTTTACCGCATAACCGCTCACGCGGATAGTGAGCTGGGGATAGTTCTCGGGATGTTTCTGCGCATCCACCAGAGTGTCGCGGTTCAACACGTTTACATTCAAGTGATGGCCGCCCTTTGAAGCGTATCCGTCCAGAAGATTTACCAAATTGTCAACTTGTGCTGTGTTTGTCATAATGTCGCCCTCCATAAATTATATTTAAAATAGTAATGATTACTGTTTCTACAAATAACATATCACAATTCTTTTGATTTGTCTATTTGAATCTATTATTTTCTTTGTTCTTTTTTTTATACAAAAATTTTATGGCACAAAAAGAAGGCATATCTGCGCAGAGGATTCATATATATGGAGAAAGAGATCGGAGGGATGGGAATGCAGGAGAGTCTTATCGAACTGTTTCCGCAGGATCGGCAGACGTTTTGGAACAGGGCGCTGCGGCAGGAGGACAAGATCCGGGAGATCAGGCTGCGCATTGACAGGCCGGTGCTTGTGAGCCGGGCGGACGGGAATTTTTATCTGGACGAGCAGGGAAATCTGACGGAGTGCAAAGATCGGGGACACAGAAGCGGCCAGCCGGAATTGGAGGCGCTTTTAATGCACATCTGCCACGATTCTCCCTATGCGTTCGAGGACGAGCTGCGGCAGGGATTTATCACGACGCCGGGCGGCCACCGGGTAGGGGTGGCCGGACAGGCCGTGCTGGCACAAGACGGCAGCATCCGGACGATCAAACATATCCGGTACATCAACATCCGCGTGGCGCATCAGATTTTCGGCGCTGCGGAAGAGGTTTTGCCGCAGCTGTATCAGAACGGGCGGCTGCGCAATATTTTGATGATATCGCCGCCGGGCTGCGGCAAGACGACCATGCTCCGGGAGCTGGTGCGACGCATTTCCGACGGAAACGCCTATGGCGGGGGACTGTGCGTGGGGGTGGTGGACGAGCGGTCGGAAATCGCAGGTTCTTATCTGGGCATTCCCCGGAACGATCTGGGGAGCCGCACGGATGTGCTGGACGCCTGTCCCAAAGCGCTTGGCATGATGCTCCTGCTGCGCTCTATGTCCCCGCAGGTCATTGCGGTAGATGAGCTGGGAAACGGGCAGGATGTGAAGGCGCTGCGGGAGGCGGCCGCCTGCGGCTGTAGGATTCTTGCCACTGTACATGGGGCGGGTCCGCGGGATGTGGCGCTGCGTTTTCCACAGTTGGCAGAGCCGCCGCTTTTTGAGTGTGTGATCGTTCTGGGCAGGCGGGGCGGACAGCCTGTGGTGGAGCGGCTGTATGAGGGAGAGGAGGCGTCGTTTGCGTTTTCTGGGAGGAGTCATGATTGTGGGCGGATGTCTGGGGCTGGGACTGTGGTACCGTGACCAGATGATCGGGCGGATCCGGGCTTTGCGGACGCTGGCGTCCATTTTGGAAATGTGGATGAGCGAGATCCGCTATGGGAAGGCGACGCTGCCCGAGAGCTGCGGGCAGCTGGCAGGAAGGCTGGGCAAGCCTTATGCGGACTGTCTGAAAGCGGTCTGTGAAGAGTTGGGCGGAGGCGGCAGCGCTTCTTTTCAGGAAGTGTTCTGTCGCAGGATGGACGCCTGTCTGAAGGAGCTGCCGCTGAAGGAGGAGGATCGCGAAATGTTCCTGCAGCCCTTTCGCGGACAGGGGTTTCAGGACGGGGCCATGCAGCTTAAGAATCTGGAACAGGGGCTTGGACGGATTCGGGAGCTGACCGGGCAGCAGGAGCGGGAACAGAAAGAGAGATGCCGCATGGCGGTAGGGCTGGGAGCCATGAGCGGCCTGCTGCTTCTGATTATCTTATTATGATCCGATTTTGGACACGCGGGGGAATGTGAGGAGCTATGGGAGTAAGTCTGATATTTAAAATCGCGGCGGTGGGGATTCTGGTAACTATCTTAAGTCAGATTTTAAAGCACAGCGGCAGGGAGGAGCATTCTTTCCTGATTAGTCTGGCGGGGCTGGTGCTGGTACTCTCTTGGATCGTACCGTACATTTACGATCTGTTCCAGACGATTCAGGCCTTGTTCGCATTATGAGGAAAGGGCTGCGGATGTGCAAGGCACGGCGCGGCGGAGCGGGAGATTGCCATGGCGGAAATGATTAAGATCGGACTGCTGGGAATCGTCGGGGTGCTTCTGGCGGTGCAGTTCAAAGCGCAAAGGCCGGAATACGGCATTTTGATCGGGTTTGGAATCAGTATACTGATTTTCGGCTATTCCCTGCGGCAGGTGGAGGCGGTACTGCAGCAGTTCGGGGTACTTCAGACTTATCTGGGGGAGGCGAAGGGCTATCTGTCCATTCTGGTCAAGGTCATCGGCATCACCTATATCTGTGAGTTCAGCGCGGGAATCTGCAAGGATGCGGGATTTGGCGCGGTGTCGGATCAGATCGAGATTCTGGGGAAACTGTCCGTCATTTTTGCGGGGCTTCCGGTACTCTTTGCTGTCATCGAGCAGATTCAGGGGCTTGCCGCCAAATAAACGATCAATGCGATAGCGCGCTGCGGCGCGCGGATGGAGAGTGGGATGAATCTGGAGGATATCTGGGCAAACTATGGTCTGGACCGGCTGCAGGAGGGGATGGACGCTCTGTTTCCGCAGTACGACCTCTCCCTGTTCGCCCTGCTGGAACGGATTCTGCAGGGCGACGTCATAGGGGCGTTGGCGGATTTTGTGCAGGAGTGCATCGCCGGGCTGGCCGGTTCCACTTTGGGAATGAAAAATGTGTTCGTGTGGCTCTTGGTGCTGGGCGTGGCGTCAGCGCTGATGAGTCATTTCGTGGAGGTGTTCGACAAACGTCAAGTGGCGGATCTGAGTTTTTATTTTATGTATCTGCTGCTGTCGGCGGTGCTGCTGCGATGTTTTGTGCAGGCCGCCCGGACGGCCGCGGACGCCATGGAGAATATTGTGCTGTTTATTAGGCTTCTGATGCCCACCTATCTGCTGGCGGTGGGCGCGGCCACGGGAAGCGTCACGGCGGCGGGGTATTATCAGCTGCTGCTGGTGCTGATCTACGGGGTGGAGGAACTTTTGACGGGCGTGGTGATGCCGCTGATTTACTGCCACTGTATGTTGTCGGTGATCAACGGTATCTGGATAGAGGAAAAGTTGACGATGTTTGTGGAGTTTCTGGAGAAGCTGATCGGATGGATCCTGAAAGCGGCGTTCGGGTGCGTGACGGGCATCAGCATTTTCCAGTCCGTGCTGACGCCGGTGCTGGATTCCGTGCGGGCAGGGGCATTGCAGAAAGCGGTCTCCGCCATACCGGGCGTGGGCAATACGGCGGACGGCATTATCGAGCTGGCGGTGGGTTCCGCGGTGGTCATCAAGAACAGCGTGGGGGTGGCGCTGCTTTTATTGCTGCTGCTCTTGTGCGCCGCGCCGCTCTTCCAGATTTTCCTGACAGGGCTTCTGCTGAAGGCCGCCGCCGCATTTATGGGAATCGTGAGCGACAAGCGGATTACCGCCTGTGTCAACCGCACGGGAGATGCGGGGATGCTGTTGTTCAAGACGACTGGGACGGCGATGCTGTTCTTTCTGGTGACGATTGCCATTGTGACAGTCACAACCAACAGGGGGTTCTAATATGCATGTTTATCTGATAGGAAAAATTTGTAAAATCGGCATATTTGTGGTCTGCGCGCAGGTGCTGGTGCATTTCAGACCCAACGGATCCTATGAAAAATATTTGAAGATGCTGGTGAGCGCCATGATTCTGCTGCAGATGTTCCTCCCGTTGAGCAATCTGTTCACCGGAGACGGCGAGAAAAGTCTGGCGGCGCGGGTCGCATGGTTCCAGAGCGGGTTAAACCGGAGCATGGATCAGGCCATAAGCGATTACGCCGAGGGAGAGCGCATTTTGGAGCAGATGACCTTGCAGGAAGTGCAGAGGCGGATTGCGGCGCAGGAGGCAGCAGACATTGCATCCGGGGCGGCGCAGGATTCTCAAGGGGATCCCCAAGGAGGCGTGGAAGGCGGAGCCGGCAGCCCGGGCAGCGGAGCGGATGGCAGGAGCGAACCGGACAATGAGGAGAAAACAGACGGTTCGGACGGCATCGGGATCGACGGGATTCCGAGAATTAAGGTCACAACTCAGGCGGAAGGAGGTGCGGGGAATGACGGATGAAATCCGCAAAAAATGGTTCCGCAGGGACAATTTGATCGTCCTGATTCTGGCGGGAATCCTGTTGTTTATCATTGCGCTTCCCACGAAGAAGGAAGAGACTGCCGGAAGCTTACAGACGGATCTTGCAGGCGGATTCGGCGGGACGGGCGTATTTGCTCAGGAGACCGATCCGGATGCCGTCCGGAACGCAGATATACAGGGTGCCGACGCTCGGAACACCGCTGCACAAATGGGGCAAAGCAATGTTCTCAATGCCCAAGCGACGGGCAAAACGGAGGATTATGCGGCCGCACAGGAGAAAAAACTGGCAGAACTGATCTCCGCCATTGAGGGCGTGGGGCGAGTGGAAGTGATGCTCACGTTCCTGTCTTCCGAGGAGCTGGTGGTGGAGAAGGACGCGCCCACCGTGCGTTCGAATACCGTGGAGCGGGACAGCGAGGGCGGGAACCGCACGGTGTCGCAGTTTGAGACGGGGGACAGCACGGTCTACCGGAGCAGTTCCGGAAACAGCGAGCCGTATGTGGTCAAAACCCTGAATCCCCGGGTGGAAGGGGTCGTGGTGGTGGCGGAAGGCGCGGGCGGAGCGGTCAACTCCAGCATCGTGCAGATCGCGCAGGCGCTCTTTGGCGTGGAGGCGCACAGGGTGGTGGTTCTGCCCATGGGAGACGCTGCGGGAAGCGCCGGGAGCGCCGCAGCAGGAAGCCGCGCTGCCGGGAATGCCGCAGACGCCTCGGCAGGAAGCCGCACCGAGGGAAACTGAGCGGGGACATTCATATCCGGCCGCTCAGGCTCATACAATGAAATGGAAGAGAAATGGAAGAGAAGTGGAAGAGGACTTTTCAGAATTCCAGAATCATTCCAGAATAAAGAAAAAGAGGAGACCACTGTGAAAAACTTAGTCAAAAAAAACCAGCTTATGATTACCGCACTTGCTGTCATGATCGCCATAGCGGGTTATCTACAGTTTGCGGGGACCAATCTTGAGGAAGAATATTTGACGGTGGACGACGGGGATGTGGTGAATCCTGTGGATTCGTCGGGAGTCATCACAGAGCATTACACGGCGGGAAGTCTGGAGAACGACGTGGAACTGGACGGACTGTTGGATTTGTCGGAGGCGGATCTTCTGTCGGCGGGTCTTGCGGAGATCGAGAGTCTGGATTCCGATGTGGATCTGCTCACGGAGGACTATCTGGCGCAGGGGATGGAGGTGGCGCAGGTCACGCCCGAGGAGGGAGAAATTCCCGGGGAAGCCGTTTTCACTTCCACGGCGGGTATTGCGGTTTTATCCGATGCCAAGCTCTTGAAGGAGCAGACGAGGGCCAGAAATAAAGAGACTCTGATGCAGATTATCGGAAGCGACGGGCTGACCGACGAGCAGAAACAGGATGCGGTGGACAGCATGGTGGAGATGACGGTCATCGCCGAGAAAGAGTCCGCGGCGGAGATTCTGCTGGAAGCCAAGGGATTTACCGACGTGGTGGTGAGCATTGCGGACGATATGGTGGACGTGGTGGTGAACGCCGTGGAACTCTCCGATGTGCAGCGCGCCCAGATCGAGGACATCGTGAAGAGAAAAACGGGTATTTCCGGGGAAAATATTGTAATTAGCACTGTTGTGGAATAGTCTTTTGTGGTATGATATAAAAAACGGAAGACGAAAGCGGAAGATCGGGATCGGATCCCAATACATACAAGCGCAGGCGCGCCGTGCGGAAAGGAATGAGATACCATGAAGAGAGTGTTTTTGATCGTGCTGGACAGTTTTGGAGTCGGAGAGATGCCGGATGCGGCGGAATATGGGGACGTGGGGGTCAACACGCTGCGCAGTGTCTCGGCGAGTCCGTATTTTCATATGCCGAACATGGGGAAAATGGGGCTTTTTCAGATAGAGGGCGTACAGGTGGCGGCGGAGGCGGAGGGCGCGGAGCAGAGCGTCCAAACGCCGCATACCGCCACTGTCGCCCGCATGAGGGAGGCGTCCAAAGGAAAAGACACTACCATCGGCCATTGGGAGATTGCGGGGGTGTATTCGCCACGGCCGCTGCCCACCTATCCGGAAGGGTTTCCGGAGGAGGTGCTTGCCCCTTTCCGGGAGAAAACGGGACGGGGCGTATTGTGCAACAAGCCCTATTCGGGGACGCAGGTGATTGCGGACTATGGCGAGGAACATCTGCGGACGGGGGATTTGATCGTCTATACTTCCGCGGACAGCGTGTTTCAGATCGCCGCCCATGAGGCGATTGTCCCGGTGGAAACTTTGTATGAATATTGTGAGGCGGCACGGGCAATCCTTGTGGGGAAGCACGGCGTGGGGCGCGTGATCGCCCGCCCTTTTACGGGGGAGAAGGGGCAGTTTGCCCGCACGGCCCGCAGACATGATTTTTCCATAGAGCCGCCCGCCGTCACGATGCTGGATCAGTTGAAGGCGGCGGGGAAGGACGTGATTGCCGTGGGCAAAATCCGGGATATTTTCGCGGGACAGGGCGTCACCGAGGCGGTGAGTACGGCGGGCAACGCCGAGGGGATCGCGCGGATCCTCGAATATCTCGACCGGGAGTTTGAGGGCTTATGCTTTGTGAATCTGGTGGATTATGACATGCTGTACGGACACCGCCGGGATGTGGACGGCTATGCCAAGGCGCTGACGGAATTTGACGCGGCGCTGCCTGAGATTTTGGCAAAGATGCGCCCGGAGGATGTGCTGATGATCACGGCGGACCACGGGTGCGACCCGGCTTATACCGCCACCACGGACCACACAAGGGAGTACACGCCCTTTGTCCTGTACGGGCAGGGAGTGGAGCCGCGAAACCTTGGCACGAGAAAAACATTTGCCGACATAGGGTCCACTGTGTTACAATATTTTGGAATTGCGCCGGAATTTGCCGGCGAGAGTATGCTGTGAGCGGCAGCGTCACGCGCCGCGGACGGCTGTAAGCAGGAGGATATTGTTTTGGGTAATTATACGGAAGAAATCAACCGCCGCCGCACTTTTGCCATCATTTCCCATCCCGACGCGGGCAAGACCACGCTCACCGAGAAGTTTCTGCTCTATGGCGGAGCCATCAATCTGGCGGGGAGCGTGAAGGGGAAAGCGACGGCTCGGCACGCGGTTTCCGATTGGATGGAGATCGAGAAGGAGAGGGGAATTTCCGTCACTTCTTCGGTGCTTCAGTTTGAGTACGGCGGATATTGCATCAATATTCTGGATACGCCGGGGCATCAGGATTTCTCGGAGGACACTTACCGGACGCTGATGGCGGCGGATTCCGCGGTTATGGTCATCGACGCGTCCAAGGGCGTGGAGGCTCAGACCAGAAAGCTGTTTAAGGTCTGCGGGATGCGGGGGATTCCGATTTTCACGTTTATCAACAAGATGGATCGGGACGCCAACGATACGTTCGAGCTGTTGGACGATATCGAGAAGGAACTTGGGATCGCCACCTGTCCTGTGAACTGGCCGATCGGTTCCGGCAAGGCCTTTCAGGGAGTCTACGACCGCAAAAAGCGGTGCGTCATCTCCTATTCCGACACCGAGAAGGGAACGAAAGAGGGAAAGGCCACGGAGATTCCCGTGGAAAACGAAGCGCAGCTGAGGGAGCTTCTGGGGGATGAGGCGGCGGACAAGCTTCTGGAGGAGATTGAGCTGTTAGACGGCGCCAGTGCGGCCTTCGATCTGGAAGAGGTGCGGGCGGGAAAGCTGACGCCCGTGTGTTTCGGTTCCGCGCTGACCAATTTCGGCGTGGAGATTTTCCTGAAGCATTTCCTAAACATGACCACCACGCCGCTGCCCAGAAGGGCGGACGTGGGAATCATCGATCCGGCGGCGCATGAATTTTCCGCGTTTGTGTTCAAAATACAGGCCAATATGAACCGGGCGCACCGGGACAGGATCGCGTTTATGCGCATTTGCTCCGGGCGGTTTGACGCCAATATGGAAGTGCGCCATGTGCAGGGCAATAAGGTCATGCGCCTCTCCCAGCCCCAGCAGATCATGGCGGACGAGCGCAAGATTTTGAGCGAGGCCTATGCGGGAGATATCATCGGCGTGTTCGACCCGGGGATTTTCTCCATCGGAGATACGCTGTGTATGCCGAAAGAAAAATTTGCATATGAGGGGATCCCCACGTTCGCCCCGGAGCATTTTGCCAGAGTGCGGCAGATAGACACCATGAAGCGGAAGCAGTTTGTCAAGGGAATCGAACAGATTGCGCAGGAGGGAGCCATCCAGATTTTTCAAGAGTTCAACACCGGCATGGAGGAGATCATCGTGGGCGTGGTGGGAGTCCTGCAGTTCGACGTGTTAAAATACCGGCTGGAAAACGAATACAATGTGGAGATCCGGCTGGAAAATCTCCCTTATGAACACATCCGCTGGATCGCCAACCACGAGGAAGTGGATGTGGAGAAGCTGACCGGAACTTCCGATATGAAGAAAGTTCGGGACATGAAAGGAAATCCTTTGCTGCTCTTTGTCAACGCCTGGAGCGTGGGCATGACGCTGGACCGGAACGCCGGGCTGGTGTTGGAGGAGTTTAGCAAAAATTAGCGAAAACGGAAGGAAAGCACAGACAAGGTATCGGTATGAAAAAAGGCAGACCCGGCAATCATTCCTACAAAAGAATATGGGTGGCAGCGTTTGCAATCTGTGTGGCGCTGGCTACGGCGGGATGCGCGGCGGAGGGGGATTTCCTGCGGGAAGACGCCGCACCCTCCTTAAACGCCGGACAGAGAAAACTCTATCTGGAGGAAATGGAACGACGGGAGAAAGGGAGTCAAAGTTCCGCGGGGGAGGACGTGTCCGCGGCGCAGACTCCGTGGGAACTGCCTGAGAACGGTTCGTTTCTCGAGGAGGACGGGAGCGCGTATGCGTATGCCGCATTGAGCGAGAGCGAGCAGATCTGGTATCGGGATATGGCGCAGGCCATGGGAACCATGACCGACCGGGTCAAATTGTCCGCGGAGGGATTTCAGGCGGGTCTGAACGAGTCGGTGGTGGATCACATTTTTCAGTGTGTGCTGAGCGACCATCCGGAACTTTTTTATGTGGAGGGGTACAGCTACACGAAGTATACCCGGGGGGATAAGACGGTGGCCATCGAGTTCACCGGAACCTACGGCCACGACTGGGACACGGTGCTTGCCCGCCGGAGGGAGATCGAGAAAGCGGTCTGCGCGCTGCTGGCAGAGGCGCCCAAGACGCAGGACGATTATGAGAAGATCAAATACGTCTATGAGGCCTTGGTGCTGAATACGGAATATGATTTGAATGCAGATGAAAATCAGAACATTTATTCCGTGTTTGTCGGTCATGCGTCCGTGTGTCAGGGGTATGCCAAGGCGTTCCAGTATCTGATGAACCGCATGGGCGTGGAGTGCGCGCTGGTGCAGGGGAAGGTACGGGACACCGGGGAGGGACACGCATGGAATCTGGTGCGTTCCAACGGCGAATTTTATTATGTGGACGCCACATGGGGGGATATTTCTTATCAGAATACGGAGTCTTCCGCCGGGGAGGAGAATCTGCCCCGGATCAGTTATGATTATCTGTGCATTACCACGGAGCTTCTGGAGCGGACGCATCTGCTGGCCGAAAACGACGGGATGCCGGAATGTACCGCCGTCTCGGACAATTATTTTGTCCGGGAGGACGCCTTGTTCGAGCGCTATGACAAAGAACAGCTGGCGGCGCTTTTGGAGCGGAGACTGGCCGAGGGCGGCGTGGACATTTCCCTGCGGTGCGCGGACCGGATCTGCTACCGGACGATGTGCGAAGCGCTTCTGGACAGACAGGAAATCTTCGATTATCTGGAGGGGACGGGAATCAATTCGTTTGTCTATACCGACAATGACAGACAGCTGACCTTGACATTTTTTATGGTGACAAGCAAGGGGTAGATATGGTATAATTACTTAATTCGTGTCGGGAGCGGCCGAAGGGCCTATCATTTTATCGCTATGGCAGGGAACGGAGGAAACGGAATGGAAAGAGCAGGAGAGCAGAACACAGTGGTACTCAAGGCGGACGAGAACGTGGGTGCGGTGCAGATTGCGGACGACGTGGTGGCAATGATCGCGTCGCTTGCGGCAACGGAGGTGAAGGGGGTCAGCTCCATGGCCGGCAACATCACCAACGAGCTGATGGCCAAGGCGGGCGTGAAGAAGCTGACAAAGGGCGTCCGCGTGACCGTGCAGGAGGGGTGCGTCAACGTGGATCTGGCGGTGACCATGGATTACGGATTCAATATTCCCGCCACCTGTCAGCAGGTGCAGAACAAGGTGAAGAGCGCCATCGAGAACATGACCGGATTAAACTGTGAGAGCGTCAATATCAGGATTGCGGGCGTGAATATGAAGAAGGACAAATGAGATGATGGGACGACACGAGCTGAGAGAGCAGGTGTTCAGGCTTTTGTTCCGCGCGGAATTCTACTCCGGTCAGGAGATGGAGGAGCAGAGAAGCCTGTTTTTGGAGGATCTGCCTGCAGAGGATACGGGACGGGCCGCAAACGGTGCGGAGGGCGCTTATATCACCGAGAGATGTACCCGGATTCAGGAGAAGCTTTCGGAGATAGACCGGATTATCAATGAACATACCGAGGGGTGGGATACCGGGCGCATGGGGAAAGTGGAATTGGCCGTACTGCGGCTGGGTACCTATGAGATCGTCTTTGACGAGGAGATTCCGGGATCCGTGGCCATCAACGAGGCGGTGGAGATCGCCAAGCAGTACGGGCAGGAGACTTCGGGCGGTTTTGTAAACGCGATCTTGGGCAAAATTGTAAAGTCGGGTGAGAGCGATTCGTAACGTATATACGGTGGGGCAATTAAATACCTATATCAAGAATATGTTCACGCAGGATTATCTTTTGCAGTCCCTCTTTGTCAAAGGAGAGGTCAGTAACTGCAAATATCATTCCTCTGGACATATTTATTTTACGTTAAAGGATGCGAAGGGTACCGTGGGCTGCGTCATGTTCGCGGGATGCCGTTCCGGTCTGAACTTTCGGCTGGCGGAAGGGCAGCAGGTGGTGGTGGGCGGCACCGTGGACGTATATGAGCGGGACGGCAAGTACCAGCTCTATGCCAAGCAGATTGAGCTGGCCGGGGCGGGACTTCTCTATGAGCGGTATGAGCGGTTGAAGGAGGAGCTTCGGGAGTGCGGCATGTTCGCCCCGGAGTACAAGCGGCCCATTCCCAAATATATCAGGACGTTGGGTGTGGTGACGGCAGATACGGGGGCGGCTGTACGCGATATCATTCAGATCGCCTCAAGGCGCAATCCCTATGTGCAGATTCTGCTCTATCCTGCCATCGTGCAGGGGGAGGCGGCGGTGGAGAGCATTGTGCGGGGCATCCGCGCGTTGGAGAGGCAGGGCGTGGATGTGATGATCGTGGGGAGGGGCGGCGGTTCCATTGAGGACTTATGGGCTTTTAACGAGCGGGCGGTGGCACAGGCGGTGTTTGACTGTTCCGTGCCGATTATTTCCGCGGTGGGACATGAGACGGACACCACCATCATTGACTTTGTGTCGGATCTGCGCGCGCCCACGCCCTCGGCTGCGGCGGAGCTTGCGGTGACAGACATCCGGGAGATTCTGGGTTCCATGGAAGCCTACGGAGAGCGGCTGCGGCGTCTGACGCAGAGGCGTCTGGAGCGGGAGCGGGAGCAATTGGGCGCATACGCCCTGCGCCTTCGATTCCACAGCCCGGACAGCAGGCTCCGGGAGAGGAAAGAGCGGAACCGCAGACTGGAGGAACGGCTGCAGGGGCAGATGGAGCGCATTTTAAGGGAGAAGCGCCACGAGCTGGATCTGTATATTGAGCGGGTGAAAGGGCTTTCCCCCTTGGATAAGCTCAAGAGCGGATTCTCTTATGTGGAGGATGAAAACGGACGCAATATTCGCTCCGTTGCCTGTGTGCGGGAAGGGCAGCGCCTGAGCGTTCGCGTGCAGGACGGCAGAATCGACGCCCGGGTGGAGCGGGTGCAGGAGCTGTGAGCGGAACATGCCGCAGGGGAAAAGTTGGAAGGCAAACGGCCGGAACGCGGCATGAAGGGAGAGAAGAGATGGCGGGAAAGAAACGGACGGAGGATGCGGCTGAGGCCACTTTGGAAGAAAATTTTGCCCGGTTGGAAGAGACCATCGGGCGGTTAGAGGACGAGGAGATCTCCCTCGAGGAAGCTTTTGCGGCCTACAGCGAGGGGATGAAGCTGTTGCAAACCTGTAACGGGCAGATCGACCGGGTGGAGAAACAGGTCATGAAGCTTGCGGAGGACGGGGGAATGGAGGAATTGGAATCGTGACGGAGACAAAGGACGCCGGATTTAAGAAACTACTGGAGGAGAGAGCCGCCGCAATCGATGCTATGCTGCAGGCATACTGGCCCGCCCGGGAGGATGCATACCGAACCGTCACGGATGCCATGCGCTACAGCCTGCTGGCGGGCGGAAAGCGTCTGCGCCCCATTCTGATGCAGGAGACCTATCGGCTGTTCGGCGGGAGCGATGCGCGTTTGATCGAGCCGTTTATGGCTGCCATAGAGATGATTCACACCTATTCGCTGGTGCATGACGATCTGCCGGCCATGGACAATGACGAGTACCGCAGGGGACGCCGGACCACATGGGCCGTGTACGGGGAGGCCATGGGGATTCTGGCGGGCGACGCGCTGTTAAACGCCGCCTATGAGACGGCCGTGTCGGTGCTGGAGATCTGCGAAAGTCCGGAGGAATACCGCCGGGTGGGCAGGGCGCTTCAGACCCTCGGCAGACAGGCGGGCGTCTGGGGAATGATCGGCGGACAGGCGGCGGATATCGAGGCGGAAAAACAGGCGGAGCCTTTGAGCGAGTCCCAGCTTGCGTTCATCCATCTGCACAAGACGGGCGCGCTGATTCGAGCGGCCATGTCCGCGGGCGCGCTTCTTGCGGGCGCATCAAAAGAGCAGGAGGAGGCAGTCTGCAAATGCGCCTTGGATATCGGCATGGCGTTTCAGATTCAGGATGACATTCTGGACGTGGTGGGAAACAGCGAAGAGCTTGGAAAACCTGTGGGCAGCGACGCTGCAAACGGCAAGCAGACCTTTGTGACCTTATACGGGCTGGAGCGGTCGAAGGCGGAAGTGGAGCGGCTATCCGGCGAAGCGCTGGAGATTCTGGGGGAACTTCCCGGAGACCACGCTTTTCTGGAGGGGCTGGTGCGGTATTTGATCGACAGGAGGAACTGACACGGCCGGAGACAGGCCGGATGCGGAGGTACGGCGATGCTGCTTGAGAGAATAGAAAATCCGAATGATATCAAAAAAATAGACAAGAGCGAGTACGGCGCGCTTGCACAGGAAATCCGCCAGTTTCTGATCCGGAAGATCAGCGTTACGGGAGGCCATCTGGGATCCAATCTGGGAGCCGTGGAACTTACTATGGCGCTGCATCTGTCTTTGAACCTGCCGGAGGATAAGATTATCTGGGATGTGGGACATCAGTCCTACACGCATAAGCTGCTCACCGGGCGCAAGGACGGGTTTGACGGACTCAGACAGTTCCGCGGAATGAGCGGCTTTCCCAAGCGCAAAGAGAGCGATTACGACGCGTTCGACACAGGACACAGTTCCACTTCCATTTCCGCGGGGCTGGGACTTGTGAAAGCCAGAGATCTCAAAGGCGAGCAGCAGACGATTGTGTCCGTGATCGGGGACGGTTCCCTCACCGGGGGGATGGCCTACGAGGCGTTAAACAACGCGGCCAAGCTGGAGACTAATTTTATCATTATTTTAAACGACAACAACATGTCCATCTCTGAGAATGTGGGAGGCGTGTCAAAATATCTGAACAATATCCGTACCGCCACGGGGTATCTGGATTTTAAGGAAGGGATCTACAATGCGCTCAGCGGCACGAAGGGCGGCGACAATATGGTCAAAAAACTCCGCCGTGCCAAGTCCAGTTTTAAACAGCTGGTGATTCCCGGCATGTTTTTCGAGGATATGGGAATCACCTATCTGGGGCCGGTGGACGGCCACGATATAGACGGATTGATGAAGGTGATCCGGGAGGCCAGACGCGTGAAGGGCTGTGTATTGATCCACGCGCTGACCCAGAAGGGAAAAGGATACGGACCTGCGGAGCGGCATCCTGCCAGATTCCACGGGGCAGAGCCGTTCGATATCGAGACGGGGATTCCCTCCCATCCGAGGACGGAGGCCAACTATACGGATATTTTCTCCACGGTGATGTGCAAGCTGGGACAGCGGGACGAGCGGATTGTGGCGATCACGGCGGCCATGCCGGACGGAACGGGGTTGAAGCGGTTCCGTAATATGTATCCGGATCGGTTTTTTGACGTGGGAATTGCGGAGGAACATGCGGTGACTTTTGCGGCGGGGCTTGCGGCGGGAGGATTAAAGCCCATTGTGGCGGTCTATTCTTCCTTTTTGCAGAGAGCTTACGACCAGATCCTGCACGACGTCTGCATCCAGAATCTTCCCGTGGTGTTTGCGATCGACCGGGCGGGACTGGTGGGAAGCGACGGCGAGACCCATCAAGGCATTTTTGATTTTACATATCTGTCCGGCATACCGAATATGCATATCATGGCGCCCAAGAATAAATGGGAACTCTCGGACATGTTGAAGTTTGCCGTGCAGTACGACGGACCCATCGCCCTCCGTTATCCCCGGGGAACGGCGTATGCGGGGTTAAAAGAATTTCGCGCGCCCATTGAGTACGGCAGAGCCGAGTGGATTTACAGGGAGGCGGAGATTGCGCTGTTTGCGGCGGGCAGCATGGTGAAGACCGCGGAGACGGTGAGGACGCGGCTGAAAGAGCTGGGGCATCGGGTGAGTCTGGTCAACGCCCGTTTTGTGAAACCGATCGACGAGGAGGCGGTGCTGGAGGCGGCCGCCGGACATCGGCTGATCGTCACCATGGAGGAAAACGTGGCGTCGGGCGGTTACGGGGAAAAGGTTCTGCGCTGTCTTCATGAGCATCAGATGCTTTCGGAGGACTGCGAATGTCTTTGCATCACGCTCCCGGACGCCTATATCGAACACGGCAATGTGGAACTTTTGAAAGAGGAAGTGGGGGTGGACGCGGGGCGTATTGTGGAACGGATCCGGGAAAGCCTCATGCGCGGCGGACGGCGCGGAAACGAGGGCGTATGAAGGAGCGGCTGGACGTTATTTTGGTGAACCAAGGCTATGCGCCCTCCCGGGAGAAGGCCAAGGCGATTATCATGTCCGGGAACGTGTATGTGGACGGGCAGAGGGAGGACAAAGCGGGTACGGCGTTCGAGGAGGGGAAAATCCGGTTGGAGGTGCGGGGCGGAAGTCCCAAATATGTGAGCCGGGGCGGCCTGAAGCTGGAGAAGGCCATGGAACAGTGGGGCTTTGCGCTAAACGGCCGCATCTGCATGGACATCGGCGCATCCACGGGAGGGTTTACGGACTGTATGCTGCAAAACGGCGCCGCGAAAGTGTATTCCGTGGATGTGGGACACGGGCAGCTGGCATGGAAGCTCCGAAACGATGCGCGGGTGGTATGTATGGAACAGACCAATTTCCGTTATCTCACCAGAGCGGATATTGAAGACGATCTGGATTTTGCCAGCGTGGACGTCTCGTTTATCTCGCTCACCAAGATTTTGATCCCGGCAAGGGAACTCTTAAAACCAGAGGGCGAGATGGTGTGTCTAATCAAACCCCAGTTTGAGGCCGGGCGGGAGAAGGTGGGCAAAAACGGCGTGGTGCGGGAGGCTGCGACGCACCGGGAGGTCATCCGTAAGATCGTCGATTACGCTGACAGCATCGGTTTTGAGGTTCTGCATCTGGAGTATTCGCCCATCAAGGGTCCGGAAGGCAATATCGAGTATCTGCTGCATATCCGCAAGGCGGCCGGGATTCCGGAGGAGATTCTTTCGCTTCGGGAGCGGGAGGCGGAAGAGAACCTCAAGGCGGTTACGGAGGAGCGGACGGGGCTTTCGCAGGAGGATTCTTGGAAACGGAAAATTGCGGAGATTGTGGAGCGGTCGCATGTGCTGTAGTCCACTGATTAAAATGCCGCTTGCGCGGCGGAATGCGAGGGACATATGAAACATTTTCTGATTTACACCAACAAGAATAAGGACAGGGATCTTAGGTCCACCAATCAGATTAAGGGATATCTGGAGCGCAGCGGGCAGAAGGTGACGCTCATGATCAAAGAGTCGGACTGGACGGCGGATAATTCGGAGGTGTCCGAGGAAGCCAGAAATATCCCGCAGGACGTGGACTGTATGATCGTGCTGGGGGGAGACGGGACGGTGCTGCAGGCCGCCCGGGAGACCAAGAAATTGTTCATTCCCATCATCGGCGTCAATCTGGGGACGTTGGGCTATATGACGGAGATTGAGCCGGCCAATCTGGAGGAGTCTCTGGACAAATTGATCGCCGGCGAGTACACGAAGGAATCCCGCATGATGCTCAACGGCAAAGTGACTTTCCACTGTGACAAACAGTGGGAGGAAGGCTGGGCGCTGAACGATATTGTGATTTCCAGAAGGGGTTCCATCCAGATGCTGTGGATGGACATCTATGTGAACGGGCAGTTTCTGCACCGCTATAAGGCGGACGGCATGATCGTGGCCACGCCCACGGGGTCTTCGAGCTACAGTCTCTCGGCGGGCGGGCCGCTGGTGGAGCCGAGCGCAAAGATCTTGATGCTCACTGCCATCTGTCCCCATTCCCTGAATCACAGGAGTATTGTGCTGGATCCGGAGGATGTGATCGAGATCGAGATCCCGGCGGGCAGGGAGGGCAGGAAACAGACGGTGGAAGCCAATTTTGACGGAAGCCACAAGATTTCTATGTGTACGGGCGATCGGATCCGCATTGTGCAGTCGGAGAAAATCACGGAGTTCCTGCGCCTGAATCAGGTGAGCTTTATGGAAGTGCTGCACAAAAAATTCAGCGAATAAAGAATCGGGGAGCGATGCTTCACCAGACAACGGCGAATGCAAGCATAGGAAAGGGCATATGGAAGCGCATACAAAACAGAAAGAGCATACGAAAAAGAGCAGGCATGAGAAGATCATGGAATTGATCAAGACGCGGGATGTGGGGACGCAGGGAGAGCTGGCGGCCTATCTTAAGGACGCCGGGTTTGTGGTGACGCAGGCCACCGTGTCCAGAGACATCAGGGAGCTGGAGCTTTCCAAGGTTCCGAACGCGAAAGGCAGACAGCGGTATGTCATTCTGGATCGGAGAATGAACGCCGTGGAAGACCGGTATGTCCGGGTACTCCGGGAGGGATTTGCCTCCATGGACAGGGCGCAGAATCTGGTGGTGATCAGAACCGCATCAGGCATGGCCATGGCGGTGGCCGCCGCGCTGGACGCCATGAAATTCCCGGAGGTGCTGGGTTGTATCGCCGGGGACGACACCATTATGGTGGCCTCCCGCACCGAGAGCGAGGCGGGAGAGCTGATCCACAAAATACAGGGGATGTTGAGTAAATAAGGTTCTGGATGTGCTTTGGAGAAGGTGCAGAAGGAGAGAGAAATGTTACAGAGGTTACATGTGAAAAATCTGGCGCTGATGGAGGAGACGGAGGTGGAGTTCGGCCCGGGGCTGAATATTCTGACCGGAGAGACCGGCGCCGGGAAATCCCTGTTGATCGGTTCGGTCAATCTGGCGCTGGGCGGAAAGTTCGAGAAAGACATGCTGCGGGAAGGCGCGCAGAACGCACTGGTGGAGCTGGTATTTTCCTGTGACGGGGAGGAGGTCATGCGGAAGCTGGCGGAACTGGAGCTGGAAGCGGAGGATGACATGATCTTGATCAGCCGGAAGATGCAGCCGGGGAAGAGCGTTTTTAAAGTCAACGGCGAGACGGTGACGGCCAGACAGGTGAAGGAGCTGGCGGAGGTGCTTCTGGATATCCACGGACAGCATGAACACCAGTCCCTGCTTCGGATCCGGAAGCACAGGGAGATTCTGGACGCCTATTGCGGCGACGCCGTTGCGGAACCGGCACAGGCGGTGGCGCAGGAGTATGCGGTATGCCGCAAGCTGGAGAAGGAGGTCGCGGAGGAGTCGCTGGATGAGGCGGCCAAAGCGCGGGAGCAGGCCCTTGCGGAGTTTGAGTGGAAGGAGATCGAGGAGGCGCATCTGAGCGAGGGCGAAGATGCGGCGCTGGAACAGGAGTACCGACGTATGAGCAACAGCCGGAAGATCCGCGAGAGCCTGTCGGAGAGTTATCGGTATTCCGGGACGGACACGGAGGGCGGCGCAGGCGCCGCGCTGAGCAGGGCTTTGCGCGCGCTGCAGACGGTGAGCGCCTACGACGGGCGGCTGCAGGAGCTGGAGGAACAGCTGGCGGAGGTGGACAGCCTCCTTGCGGATTACAACCGGGATATGGCGGAATACATGGGAGACTGCGAGTTTGACGGCGAGGCGTTTGCGCAGACGGAGGAGCGTTTAAATCTCATCAATCGGTTGAAGGGAAAATATGGCGCTACGATCCCGGAGATTCTTGCCTATGGGGCGTCAAGACAGGCGCTTTTGGAGAAACTAAGCGATTACGACGCCTACATGGAGCGGATCCGGGGGGAGTTAGACGATGCGAAAGAGCGGCTGGAACAGGCCTGCGGGCGGCTCTCTAAGGTGCGGAAAGAACATGCGCTGCTGCTCACGGAGCGGCTGAAACAGGCTTTGTCACAGCTCAACTTCCAGACCGTGGAGTTCGAGACGGCGGTCCGGGCCGGAGGGGAGATGACCGCCTGCGGCTATGACGAGGTGGAATTTTTGATTTCCACGAATCCGGGGGAAAGCCTGAAACCGCTGGGACAGGTGGCAAGCGGCGGCGAATTGTCCAGAGTGATGCTGGCCATCAAGACGGTGCTTGCGGGCAGGGACGCCATTGATACGCTGATTTTTGACGAGATCGATGCGGGCATCAGCGGCAGAACCGCATGGAAGGTGGCAGGACAGCTGGATGAGGTCAGCGCGGCTCATCAGGTCATCTGCATTACGCATCTTCCCCAGATCGCAGCCATGGCGGATACGCATTTTGTCATCGAAAAAAGCAGCGGCGGCGGGCGGACCGTCACGGATATCAGGCAGATTGAAGGGGAGGAAGAATTGGAAGAGCTGGCAAGGCTTCTGGGGAGCGATGCGCCGACGGCGGCGGCGCTTTCCAATGCACAGGAACTGCGCGGTCAGGCGCTGGCGCAGAAACGAGAACAGCAGACGAGAAATTAGAAAATTTTTGAGACCCGCATAATTAAAATCTTGAAAATCCCGCATACTAGAACCAATGACAGACTGGAAAGCGAGATGGAAAGAGATGAGATTGGGCGGGAGACAAGGGGACAGAGTCAAGGAACAGGCGGGCGGCGATGCGGTGATTTTTCTGCAGAGCTGGCGGAGAAAGATGCGGAAATACCGTATTTACCGCATCAGCCTGTGCGTGGCTCTGTTTTTTAGCTGCGCGGCGCTGGCGGGATACGGATATTATGCGGTGGACAGCAGTATTCCCTCCGTGATTCATGTGCGGGCAAACGGGGAAGAATCGTTTCATCTTGGCATTCCCGCCAAGGGGGAGATTGTCAGCGCAGGCGCGCAGGGAGAGAGCAATATTCCCAAGGGAGCCGTCACCATTGATCTGAGCAGCCCGGTGACCCTAAAGACGAGCGGGCGGGACAGTTATTCCATGGAAGTGAAGCTCTTTGGCTTTCTGCCGTTTAAGCAGGTGGGCATTCAGGTCATCGAGGATCGGGAGCTGATCCCCGTGGGGGTTCCCGTGGGGATCTATATGGAATCTGACGGCGTTCTGGTGGTCGGCGTGGGAGATTTTAAGGGATCGGACGGGCAGAACCATTCCCCCGCCAGACACATTCTGCAGTCGGGAGATTATATCCGCAAGCTGAACGGAAACGCCATATATGACAAGGAGTCCTTTATTCAAGGCATCGAGGAGAGCGGCGGGAAACCGCAGATCGTCACGGTGGAGCGCAGGGGAGAGCTGGTGGAGCTGCAGGTGAAGCCCGTCAAAGATGCGCAGGGGGCTTACAAGATCGGCGTCTGGGTGCGGGACAGCACACAGGGCGTGGGAACCATGACCTACATTGACAGCGCGGGGAATTTCGGCGCGCTGGGACATGGCATCAATGACGTGGACACCAGCACGCTGATGGAGATGCATGACGGAACGCTCTACCGGACGGAAATTATTTCCATCCAGAAGGGGACGGCGGGCAATCCGGGTGAGATGACGGGCATGATCGTGTACTCGGACGACAATATTCTGGGCGATATCACTTACAACGGTGCGGAAGGGATCTTTGGACTCTGCAACGAGAAAGCTTTGCAGCTGGCCACGGAAGATCCGCTGCCCATCGGGCTGAAGCAGGAGATCCGGAAGGGGGACGCCCAGATTCTCTGCACGGTGGACGGGGAGGCGCGGTATTATGATGTGAAAATCACGGGCGTCCACTTGGATCATGACAATGTCAACCGGGGAATCGAGCTTGCGGTCACGGATCCGGAACTGCTGGACATTACGGGCGGCATCGTGCAGGGGATGAGCGGCGCGCCCATTATCCAGAACGGGAAAATCGTGGGGGCGGTGACCCATGTGCTGGTGCAGGATTCCGCCAAGGGGTATGGAATTTTTATCGAAAATATGCTTGAACATTAAGGAATCGCTGATTTAATCAGCGATTCCTTAAGTCCGCGTGACGGACCGGAATCAAGCTGAGCGGGCGGCGTGTGCGGTATTGCCATTTGTGGCTAAATATGTCATAATAGATCTATAGATGACAAATGGTGGTAGCGTATGAATATGATAAATTCTTTTAATTATTGCGCATTGATCATTCTGATTGTGCTGATCGTCATGATTTTGTCCCGGCGTATGTTGAACGGCAGAAAGAATCGGTATTTCTGGAATCTCCTGTTGGTGATTCTGTGCGGGGTCGTGTTCGACATTCTGGCGGTGAATCTGGACGGCGGCCCGGGGGACAATGTGACGGAAAAGTATGTGGCGCACGGAGGGTACTTGATTCTGCACAGTCTCTCCGCGCCGGTTTATGTCATCTATCTTGCCTGTCTGGCCGGAAATATGTATAAGCTCAGGGAGAAGATTGCGGCGCAGGTGCTTCTGGCCATGCCCTTTGTGTGCGTGCTGGCCATGGTGCTTGTGACGCCGGTGACGCACGGCATTTTTTACATAGACGAATATAACCGTTATATCCGGGGAGACGGATATTGGATTCTTTACATTGCCGCGGCATTTTATGTGGGAGTGGGGGTGGTCTATGCCCTGCGGTGCCGCAGATTGTTTTCTAAGGGACAATTTCTGTCCATGCTGGCGGTGTTTCCGCTGATGCTGGCCGCGTTTGTGGTGCAGTTGTTCCACCCGCAGCTTCGGATCGAAATGTTTGCACACGTCATGGGCGTGCTGTTTCTGCTTTTGATGGTGCAGCGGCCGATGGAGAGAATGAATCTGGCCACAAGTTTCGGCCGGGATACGGCGTATGCGGCGGATATTGAGCAGGCCGTTTATAACGGGAAGCCGCTGCGGATTATTTTGATTCATATTGTCAACTACAAAGCGCTTCAGGATGTGCTGGGCTATGCGAGTATGCAGGAACTGACCAGCCGGGTGTCGGAGAATATCATGGCGCTTTGCAAGACGGAGCTTCCCAAGGTGGAACCCTATTATCTGGATCGGGGGAGATTCTGCCTGGTGGTGGGAAAGGAGAGTTTTCAGCGGGTGGACCGGGCGGCGGAGGCGCTGAACGAGATGCTGCGGGAGGACATTTCCATGCAGGATATGGGAATCAATCTGCAGGCAAATCTGTGCATCATACGGTTCCCCGAAGATATGGGAGATTTTCAGGGAATTTTCACCTTCAGCAACGAGTTCGAGGAGCATGAGCGCACGGGGAAAGTGCTTTATGCCGAGGAGATTTTAAAGGATGGCCGCTATATTATCAAAGACATCGAGGCAATCATCGACGATGCGATGACAAACGAGGGTCTTTCCGTATATTATCAGCCGATCTACTCCGTGGAGAGCGGGAAGTTCGTGTCGGCGGAAGCCTTGATCCGTCTGGACAATGAAGAGTACGGCCATATTTCGCCGGAACTGTTTATCCCGGTGGCCGAAAAGAACGGCGTCATCCACAAAATCGGGTTTATGGTATTGGAGGAAGTCTGCAAATTTATTGCCAGCGATACGTTCCGGGAGCTGGGGCTGGAATACATAGAGGTGAATCTGTCGGTGACACAGTGCATGAGGAGCAATCTGGCGAAAGAAATTCTGGCGCTTCTCGAGCGGTATCATGTGCGTCCCGATCAGCTGAATCTGGAGATCACGGAGACGGCGGTGGCGTATTCCCAGAACGTTATGACGGAGAATATCCGCGTGTTGGCGGAGGCGGGGATTCCGTTCTCGTTGGACGATTTCGGCACGGGGTATTCCAATTTGAGCCGCGTGGCGCAGATGCCTCTCAGCATTGTCAAATTGGACAAGTCCTTTACGGAGTGGGAGAGCAATCCCGGATTGGAGATCATTGTGCGGAATGCCGTGAAAATGGTCAAGGAACTGAATATGAAGATCGTGGTGGAGGGAATCGAGACGAAAGAGCAGGCGGAACGATTTGCGGAGCTGGCCTGCGATTATATTCAAGGATTTTATTATTCCAGACCGCTTACGAAAGAGGCGTTTGTGCAGTTTTTGCGGAAACAGGCGCAGCAGCGTCTGCAGGATGCATGATTCCCGCAAGCAGCTCGATTTAAAGAAGCGGAAACCTTGAAAAAAGCAGGGTTTCCGCTTCTTTTGCGTGTCTAAAAACTTGTAGACAGCTATCTGCAAACTTTAACTTTTTTAGAACAATTTTATAAAGGGATTCCAAAAACAAAATGTAAAAAAAGGGCGTTCTGGAGGGCTTACTGCTTATTTGGCGGAATATATTCGATCAAATCGTGGAGGTCAC
>JAMPGV010000037.1 GCA_023663735.1 Muribaculum sp.
AGCGCCTTATGTGCCACTACGGTGAGGTGGGAGCGAAAGCGTGTCTGCGTTGAATGTGCAATTTGCACAATGACCCTCTACGAAATGTAGTGTTTCGCAATCGCCTATTCCATCCTAATATCCCACCCTATGCGCGCAGCATCTGAAAAAATTGGTTCTGCAACAGGGCATTGTCGGCAAACACGCCTCTGGCAGCCACGCTCACCGTCCGACTGCCCGGTTTCTTTACGCCGCGCATAGTCATGCACATATGTTCCGCTTCCACCATCACCATCACGCCCTGCGGCGCCAGATTGTCCATGACCGCATCCGCGACCTGAGCCGTCATCTGCTCCTGAATCTGCAGTCTTCGAGCGTAGACCTCCACCGTGCGGGCCAATTTGCTCAGCCCCACCACCCGGCCGTCCGGGATATAGGCCACATGCGCCTTGCCGTAAAAAGGCATCAAATGATGCTCGCACATGGAATAGAACACAATATCCTTCTCCAGCACCAGCTCATTACTCTCCACTGTAAAGACCTTGGCCAGATGCTCCGAAGCCTGCTCCTCCATGCCGCCGAAGATCTCCGTATACATTCTGGCAATCCGCTCCGGGGTCTCGGCCAGCCCTTCCCTGTCCGGATCTTCCCCGATCCCCTCCAGAAGCATCCTCACCGCTTCCCGTATTTTATCTTGATTCACCATGCCGTCATCCTTCCACGATCCTGATTAGTTTCCCCAGATAGGACAGGGAACCGAACGCTACGATCACATCCTCCGGCCCTGCCAGAAGCCGCGCCATCTCCACGGCCTCCTCCAGACTGTCCACCGCCGTCACCGAGGGATGCACCTTCGCAATCTCCTGCGCCAGATCATAAGCGGACAACGCTCTGGGATTTTCCGGCGGCGTGACGGTGATAATCTGATCCGCCAGCATATGCGTCAGCGCAATCATCTTTGGATATTCCTTGTCCCTCAACACTCCTATTATATAGATAATCCGCCTGTTTGTAAAATAAAATTCCACAGATTGGGCAAGTTTTCGGGCGGCGTCCTCATTGTGCGCCCCGTCCACCACCAAAAGCGGCTTTACCGCCACCGCCTCAAAACGCCCCCGCCAGACGGTCTCCCGCAGTCCTCTGCGGATCGCCGCCTCGCCGACGGCCATCCCCCTCTCCCGCAGCCGCTCCACCGCAAGCAGCGCAAGCAGCGCATTCTCCGGCTGAAAACTGCCGCCCAGACGGATCTCCAGTTTTTTCAAGACCGCCCCCTCCGGGCTGCGGTAATCGAACACCTGTCTTTCCGCAAACCGTGTGCGCTGTCTGCCGCCCCGCTTCAAATGCTCGATACAGGCCGGATCCGCCACGGAAAGCGGACAATGTTTCTCCTGTGCGGTGCGGCGCACCACCTCCTCTGCCTCCGGTTCCTGCCTTGCGCTGACCACTGCGCAGCCCTCCTTGATAATGCCCGCCTTATGCGCCGCAATCTCCGCCAGACTCTTTCCCAGAAAGCCCATGTGATCCATGCTCACGGGTGTGAGGACGGCAGCCAACGGTGCGTCGATCACATTGGTGGCGTCATACAGTCCCCCCATTCCGGTCTCCAGCACCACGATATCACATGCCGTCCGCTCAAAATACCAGAACGCCAGCGCCGTCTCCACCTCAAAGGGCGTAGGATGCGCAAATCCTGCCTTCGTCATTTCATAACAGATGTTTTGTATTATCTCCACACCCTCGCACAAAGCCTTCTGGGTGATATTTCTCCCGTTTACCTGAATGCGCTCCCGATATTCCAACACAGCAGGCGAACTGTACCGCCCCACCCGGTATCCCGCACATTTTAGAATCGTGGACAAATAAGCCAGCGTAGAACCCTTTCCGTTGGTTCCCGCAATATGGACAAACGCAAGCCGCTTCTGCGGGTCGCCCAGCCGCGCACACAATTCCGTAATATTCTCCAATCCCGGCACGATCCCGTAGGACTGGATGCTCCCTATATACTCTAAAGCTTCCTGATATTTCATCCCTATCTTTGCCGCTCCCGATTCTGCGATTGTCAGCGCCCCTGTTTCTGTGATTGTCAGCGCTCCTGTCTCTGTGATTGTCAGAGTCCCTGTTTCTGGGATTGTCAGCGCCCTTGTTTCTGAGATCCCCGACACCTTCTTGGGGATCGTCTCCTTTGATATCCCTCTGCATCCCTTTTTTGCGCGGGACATCCATGTATAAATTTCCGCCGCCCGGCTATCCTATGATTAATCATGCAGAAATCAAAATCCATTATTCCACACTTCCTTCATAGCTTTTTGTCCTGCGGACTCACCGGCTGGTGTCTGGAAATTCTCTTCACCGCCCTAGGTTCCTTCCGCCGCCGCAACCTGCGCCTCACGGGTACCACCTCCCTCTGGATGTTCCCCATCTACGGCAGCGTGTCCCTCTTTGGCCCTTTTTTCCGCGCAATGAAGAAACGGCCGTTATTTTTAAGGGGATTCACCTATATGGCCATGATCTTCTCCGCCGAGTTTCTGTCCGGGACATTCCTGCGCCGCCGGAAGCTCTGCCCTTGGGACTATAGCAGAAGCCGCTATCACATCGGCCGGGTCATCCGGCTGGATTACGCCCCCTGCTGGTTTATCACCGGACTGCTGTTTGAACGATTACTCTGCCGCACACAGTTACAGGACGAAACCCGATAGGTTCCGTCCCGATTCCGCTGCATTCCGCTTTACGATACCTCGTCCCGCAGATCATAGATTTCTGAGATCATAGATTTCTGAAATCATTGATTCCTGAGATCATAGATTCTTGAGATCATAGATTCCTGTCAGGGAAGCGATGATTCCATCAGCGCCTCCTCAGCTTACAGGTCGTGCAGATCCTCCATCTCGCCGGATCCGATATCCAGCATATTGACCGTGCGCCGTTTCAATCTGGCCTCCTCGGATTCCTTTAAGATAAAAGCCTTTACCTCCTTGGAGTTGCGGATATGCTGAAGGAGCAGCTTCGGATGCGTGGTATCGCCCGTATAGCAGATCACCGTCCCGAGCTTGAACAGCTTCTCCATCAGCCCCGCCGTATGCTCCACATCCTGCACCTTATACATATAGCAGTCGTTTTCCGTGGTTCTGATCAGGCCGCTGGTCACGGTAATCATATCCTCCTGAATACGGTACTTCGTAAAGGTAAAGGGAAGTCCCAGAAAAAGCCATCGTTTTCTTTCCACAAATTCCACCATAACGCACTTCCTTTCCATGATTATAATTCGATTATAATTCATTCCCCACAGATATGCAAAAACTTTCTGTTCCCAGCGCGGGAAATTTGTCGGAATTTTTGGCAGAATTTCATTGAATCTGTCTTTCGGAAGTGGTATGATAAGACAAGAGTAAAAACAGGAGGTTCTTTTATGACCGCACAAGAATGTATCACCGGACGCAGAAGCATCCGCAGCTTCACCGATCAGGCCGTGTCTCATGAACTGCTGGAACAGATCGTGGAGACCGCCTCTTTCGCTCCCAGCTGGAAAAACACCCAGATTACCCGCTACATCGCGGTCGAGGGCGAAATGAAAACCAAACTGGCCGCATGTACAAGCGGCTGGGCCAACAACGGAAAGATCATGAACAATGCTCCCATGGTGATCGCCGTCACGGTCGTGACCGGACGCAGCGGTTATGAGAGGGACGGCTCTTTCTCCACCGCCAAAGGCGACGGCTGGCAGATGTACGATGCGGGCATTGCCAGCGAGGCGTTTTGTCTGGCAGCTTACGAGCAGGGTCTCGGCACCGTGATTATGGGGCTTTTTGACGAGGCGGACGCCGCCAAACTCTTGGAGATTCCCGAGAATCAAGAGCTTGTGGCGCTGATCGCCGTCGGCTATCCCGCTGAATCACCGGATGCTCCCAAACGCAAACCGACGGCGGATTTGCTATCCTATAAAAATTGATGAAAAAGTCGAAGAGGTTTCCATTTTCTCTTCGGCTTTTTATAAGGCCTTTTGGCTCCCACCCTGAATACCAACGGAGGAAATACTATGCGCCACTTAATCAGTCCCCTTGACTTCACGACGGAAGAACTGGACCGCCTCTTTGATCTGGCTGCTTCCATCGAACATGATCCGCAGAAATATGCCCATGTCTGCGACGGCAAAATCCTTGCCACCTGCTTTTATGAACCGAGTACCCGGACACGCCTAAGCTTTGAATCCGCCATGATCCGTCTGGGCGGACGGGTCTTAGGCTTCTCCGACGCCGGATCCTCCTCCGCCGCCAAGGGCGAGAGCGTATCCGACACCATCCGGGTGATCTCCTGTTATGCGGACATCTGCGCCATGCGCCATCCCAAGGAAGGCGCCGCCACCGTGGCCGCCGGAAAATCCCTGATCCCCGTCATCAACGCGGGAGACGGCGGACACCAGCACCCGACCCAGACCCTGACGGATCTGCTGACCATCCGGAACCTCAAGGGACGGCTGGATCATTTCACCATCGGCCTGTGCGGCGATTTGAAATTTGGCCGCACCGTCCACTCCCTGATTCATGCGCTGGTGCGCTATCCCGGCGTCCGTTTCCTCTTCATCTCCCCCGAGGAACTGCGCATTCCGGACTACATCATCGAGATGCTAAAAGAACAGAAGATTCCCTTCGAGGAAGTCATCCGTCTCGACGACGTGCTTCCCCAGCTAGATCTCCTCTACATGACCCGCGTACAGAAAGAGCGCTTCTTCAACGAGGAAGATTATGTCCGGCTGAAAGACTTCTATATCCTCACCGAGGAGAAACTCAAGCTGGCCAGAGAGGACATGCTGGTTCTCCATCCCCTCCCCCGGGTCAACGAAATTGCGGTGGAGGTGGACGAAGACCCCAGAGCCGCCTATTTTAAACAGGCGCAGTACGGCGTCTATGTGCGCATGGCGCTGATTATGACTCTGTTGGGACTTGCGGAATAGAACCGGAAAGGAGATTGTTATGTTAAACGTCGGAAAAATTGAAGAAGGCTTCGTGCTGGATCACATCAAAGCGGGCAAAAGTCTGGGGCTGTACGATCACCTGCAGCTCGACAAACTCGACTGCACCGTGGCGATCATCAAGAACGCCCGCAGCAATAAAATGGGGAAAAAAGACATCCTGAAAGTGGAGTGCGACATCGACATGCTGGATCTGGATATTCTGGCCTTTCTGGATCACAATATCACGGTCAATGTCATCAAAAACGGCGAGATCGTCGCCAAGAAAGAATTGATTCTGCCCAAAAAGATTAAAAACGTGATAAAATGCCGCAATCCCCGCTGCATCACTTCCATCGAACAGGGACTGCCCCATATTTTCTTCCTGTCCGATGAACAGAAAGAGATCTACCGCTGTCAATACTGCGAGGAAAAATACTCCGATCCCTCCAAATAGGCGGCCGGATCCCCGCCCATTCTACGATTGGGAACCGGCGTCAAAAACATCGGTTCCCAATCGGCGCGGGAACAAAATTCTGCAATAAAAACGCTGATTCTCCCAAGTATAACTGCAAATCCCGCCATAACTCTCCACGATCCGCTCCACAATGCCGAGTCCCATGCCATGGCCGCTCCCTTTCGCGGAGGCCACGCGGTTATTGCGGATTCTACACTCTTTCTCCGCCCGGTTGCTGACCAGAAGCGTCCAGAAATGCTCCTGTACGCCCCCTTTGACAGAAATATCCGGCTCTCTCTCCCGCGCGGACGCCTCCAGCGCATTGTCCAGCAGATTGGACAACAGCGAACACACCTCCATGGGCGTCAGCTCGTCCAGCCACGGGAACGCCCCCTCGCACACAAATGGAATCCCCAGCTCCCGCGCCCGCTCCTTCCGATTGGCCAGCACGATATCCGCCGCCTGATTCCCCGTAAACTCCAGTTCCTCAATGTAGCTTGTCTCCGCCTGCAAAGCGTCCAGATACAGTTCCGTCTTTCTCGTCTGATTGTCCGCCCGAAGGCTTTCGAGCATCTGCAGATGCCCCCGCAGATCATGGCGCAGGGTGCGGATGTTCTGATTTTCATTCCGGTACCGCTCCAGATACGCGAGCTGGCACGCTATATAATCTTCCTCCTGCTTGACCAGACCGTTCAGCCGCTTTACCCGCCGCAGCGTGATCAGATGCCACAGATACGCCCCCAGCGCCAGCAGAAAGAAAAACAGACAACAGCCGTTCAACAGCAGTTTATCCGTCCCCCGGTAATGCACCCGGATCACCGCGACCACCACCTGCAGGAAGATCTCAAACAAAAAGAACAGGCCAAAGCTCAAGACCTCCAACGGCCGGAGCGTCAGCGAAATTTTATGCCTGCGCAGAATCCCGTAGAGCAAGGTCAGAAAGGCGCACCCCAGCACATCCAGACCGACGCCCAGATAGTCCGCGTGCAGGCGCGCCAGCAAGGCGGGCGGCGCGGGAAGCACGACCATGCCCCGCACCATAATCACGGGCATCACGCACAGCACAATGTAGACGACCACAGCCGACAAAAGCATCCCCACGCACTCCCAGACTTCCCGCTTCCGCATCCATAACACGGCAAGCAGCATGACCGCCAGAACGCTCTGCATCCCCACAAACATAGCCGCCAGACACACGCCGAATGCGATTCCCACAGCCGCCGTAATCCTGCCGGACAAAAGCCGAAAGCCCTCCACCAAGAAAATCCGATAGATCATGAATACCTGATAAAAAGTCAGCAGATTCAGCACACTGTCCAAGCACACATAGAGCAGCGCCTCCTGCCAGCTGCCCCAAACGCATCCATCCATTCCGTCCCTCCCCGACAGCCTCTCCCCTCAGGCAAGATAACGCGCCAGCGCCTCCTGCAGTTCCCTCTGCTGCCTGCGGCTCACGGACAGCGTTCCGCCGCTTTCCAAAACCAGCTGCCCCTGCTTGACCAACGTAATCCGATCCAGATTCACCAACTGATTCCGGTTGACCCGCGCAAACCGATCTCTGGGCAGGTGCGCCGCAAACTCTTTCAAGCTCTGCATCAGCGTCACGACCGACTCGGTTCCCTGCCCGTCCCGCAGATAAATCTCCAGATATCTCCCGTGGACCTCCACATACAAGATATCCTCCCCGGCGATGACATGATTTCCGTCGAACGCGCCCACCATCATTTTCTCCGAACCGTTTTTCCCCGGAATACTCATTCCCGTGATACTCGTTCCCGTGACGCCTTTCTCCACGTTGTTTTTGTTCTCGATCTCCGCAAACACCTGATCCAGCGTCTCCTGCCGCACTGGCTTCATGAGATAGCGAAATACGCCCTTGCGATAACCTTCCGGCGCATATTCGATATAATTGGTCACAACGATTAGGAAGACGGCTCCCTCGGCACTCAAACGCCCACACAAATCCATGCCAGCAGCCTCGTCCCCCATGACAATATCGGTAAACACCACATCAAAGCGGATCCCCCGCTCCCAATCCGCCAAAAGCATTTGGGCATCGGGGTAGAGAGTGATCTCCCGCCCCGATGCCTTCATCATTGCCTGCAGCGCCAAAGCCGTCTGCATTTCATCCTCGCATATCGCAATTCTCATGATCGGTTCCCCGCGCTTTCCAGCCCGGCGATAAAATCCGAAAAAGTGTCCGCCGCCCGGTAGACCACCGGATGCAATTCCTCCGATTTCCCGCAGTCCAAGACACAGACGCTGGGATTTTCCCTGCTCTCCGCGAAATTCAGGCATACATAATCCCCGGTGGACAAACTCGCCACGGGAATCAATTCAAGCCCCGACGAGTCCGGATCGCTGATCAGATACAGATCAATCGGGGACAGCACCATCATGATATCGTATTCGTCCAACGGCGAATTTTCCTCGACAAATCCAAGGAATCTGTCAATCACATACGTCTCGCCGTCTATCTGAAACGTATTGTCCTCAGGTTCATACACATTATGGCGGGCGATAAAATCAAGATAATCTGTCGGGAAAACGGCATTGCAGTATTCTTCCACCGATTCGATCCGCACCGCCGTCGCCTCGTCTATCCAAAAGGCCTCTTCTCCGGCGTCCGCCGCAACCTTGATCTTCGGCTCGCTCTGTACGCCGGGATCCCCAACGGGTTCCGCTTCCTCTTTCCCGCACGCCCCTAAAAGCAGCGCCGCCGCACAGAGTGCGGTCTCCATCCATGTTTTTTTCGTATATTTCATCAAACGCCTCATTTCTGCGCCTCCTCCGCCTTTTGGAACAGACTCTTAAACCGGGAAGACAGCCTACACAGTTTATCGTACAAGTCAAACGTAATTTCCGTGGACGGCGCTGCCTGTAGATATGAGCAGACCATGCACACCATCGTATAGCTGTCCAGCACGGCGGATTTTACGATCAGTACAATCAGCACCGTCAGTATCATCGCCACACAGAGGACGCCGAACCCGGGCATCCCCAGAATCCCCAGAGCGCCCAGCATCACCAGAAACAACAGCAGACCGGCCGCGGCCGACACAACAAACGCAATCAGCGCGGTCTTCAGGGCATCCTTCAGAACCGTCTTCCAGTTTTGAAAATAGATCACCACGCCGTCCGCAGCGCTCTTGAAAGCATTCTGTTCCTCACGGTAAAAAGTATACGCCAGACAGCATTCGTCCACATTGCCAAGTGCGATATTGACAAGGGTTTTGGCGAAAGACACCGCCGAATCCATCCCCGGGATTTTACTCAGAAGACTTCCCACAATATCAATTCCGCCGTTAATCTGCTTCACGGCTCCGGAGACCAGGCGATCCACGGCAAAATAGGCGGATGCGGTGGCAAATTTCTTTTTCACCACCCCGATTCCGTATGCGAAGGGATCTTCCGGCAGCCTGCCTGTGGATGCCAGCGAAGTAACCGCCGCAATATGTCCCGCTTTCAACAGATATCCCAGATAATACTGCGAAATCCCTACCGCCGCCGCGGACAAGACCAGCCAGATCATCAAGGCATACACCCCCAGAACCCCGTTCGGATCCAGCGCGGAGACGCCGTACAAAACCAGCCCCAGCACGATGGAAAATGCAATGGCACACCCTCCCAGAGCCAGCTTCATCCATACAAATTTCATCGTTTTCCGAAAAACCTCATTTGCTTTCATGTCAACCCCCCTCTTTCGTATGCCAATCGCCTATTGCAACCCCATCCCGACGTCAAATAGAATGAATTTCGATTTCGGCGTTTATTTTCTTCGCCATTTCCAGAGCGTGGAGAAAAATCGTCAAAAAATCGCATCCGTCGCTGGTTACAAAATAGTTGGACAAATCCGTGATCTCCTTACTGATATTGCTTCCCCACGGAGGCTGCTTGGATAAGTCTTCCAGATCCCATATCACTTGGTCAGGCTTGTACGCCCGCAGTTCCCGCTTGATGACGCCCAGTTCCTCAATCGCTTCCGCCACGCGCCCCGGCTCCGCTTTCCCTTGATACAATTCGTTCATGATCACCGGGAAGCGGCTCCCCCATCTCTGATGCTCCAGACGATATGCCACGGTAGAAAAAAACGAATACAGGAAATCCCCGTGTCCGATCTGATACCAATAAAAACCGACCTTGAACCCAACCGCCAACGCATTCCCTCCTTTGAAGGACTCACAAGCAAAAGATTCATATGTGAAGGATTCACATGTTCCATTTGCTACATTTTCTATCTTAGGGACGCTCCCACAGAAAGTCAATACCCAAAGACACGAACGGTTCCTGCGATGTCATGAGCGGTCAGGAGCCATTTCTCGCCCTATTCGCCCTATTTGCCCTCCCCGTCCCGCTCCGGCTCCGGATGCTTCAAGTGCAGCCACTCCTCCACCCGGCTTCTGGAAAACAGATAATTGACGATCAGCGCAATGACCACACCGATTCCGGTGTCAATCATACGATATAACGCATACTCAATATAGTGAGGCGGCGTGTTAAACAGAATGATGCAAAGCACGACCCCGCCCGGCTGTACGCCGCCCGGCCACTGGCAGAACACACATGCGGCAATCAGAATCACGATGCCCAGAAATACCAACGGGAGCCTCAGCCAATAACAGCCCTCCGGGTAAACCCAATGTTCCAGCTGATAAAGCCCCAGACCGATAAAGCCGCCGATAATCGTCCCGAAGAAGCGGTTGCCCCCGCTGCGGCGGGAACTCTCCATATCCGCTCCCATGCCGAAGATAGCTCCGATACAGGCAAACGTGGGATTGCTGTCCGGGAACAGCGCGTAGAGAAGCGCCGTGAGCATCGTGGCCAAGGCCGTTTTCAGGCTCCTGAGGCCTAAGCCGGGAATGGGAGCATGTACCGGATTATGCTGATGATTCTGTTCCATATCAATGATTCCTTTCTGATTCCTGTTTGATTCCTTCCTATCCTGCGCAGGAAAACAGCCACACTTCCGTGCGGCTGTCTCTCCGTCTTAGATTCCATTTGTCTTAATTCTATTTATCTTAAATTCATCTATCTTAATTTCGTTTATCTTTATTTTGTTTATCTTTATTCCGTTCGACTTTTGATTCATATTCCATTCATCTCCGCCGCTTCTGTCGTCCTACGCCCGGGCAACAGCCTGTCCGATCTGATACTTCGTCTCAAACTCCTTCACGGGCATAGGTCTGGCAAAATAGTAGCCCTGAAATACGTCGCACCCCGCCGCGGTCAGATACCCCACCTGCTCCACGGTCTCCACGCCTTCCGTGATCACGGTCAGTCCCAGACTCTTGGACATTCCGATGACCGCGTTGACAACGGTTCTACCGCGCTCCTCATGGCTGGTCTTGCGCAGAAATCCCATATCCAGCTTCAGCACGTCCACCTCAATGTCCTTCAGTGTGTTGAGGGAAGAGTACCCGCTTCCGAAATCGTCGATCTCCACTTGGAATCCGTATCCCCGGAGTCTGGCCAGCAGATCCAGCTGTTTGGTCAGCTCCTGCATGAACGCCGTCTCCGTGATCTCCAGCTTCAGGTTCACGGGATTGATGCCGTACCGCTCCACCAGAGACGTAAACGTATTATAAATATCCAGATAATAAAAATCTCTGGGCGAAATATTGACGGAGATATGCAGATCTTCCCTGCCCTGATCCTTCCACTGTCTCAGCTGCCTGCACGCCAGCTCCCACACATAGCGATCCAGTTTGGAAATGTAGCCGCTCTTCTCAAAGACGGGGATGAACTCCGCAGGCGAAATCATACCGCGCACCGGATGATCCCACCGCACCAGCGCCTCCGCTCCCAAGATGCCATGCCCGTCCACCGCCACCTGCGGCTGCAGGTACATCTGGAACTCTCCCGCGGAGAGCGCACGGTCGAACTCGCCCACCATCACTTTCTCCCGCTGCACGGAAATTCCCATATTGTCGCTGTAATAAGACACGATCTGCTGGTAACTGTCTTTGATGTTCTTGATGGCCACAAACGCCCTGTCACACATGATGGAGATTTTCAGGGACGGATCTGTGATATGATAGACGCCCACATGCACATGCATCCGGTAGACGCTGCTCCGCACCATCCGCTTCAAATCCTCCAGATACTCCGTATAGTTCTCCTCGATAAACCGCTCTTCCCGCATACACATGGCAAAGCGATCCGCCTCCAGACGCCCGTACACCGTGTCGGACGCCGCATCCCGCCGCATGAGTCCCGCGATCCGTTTCAGAATATTGTTTCCGGTGTCCTCGCCAAACAAATCGTTCACCAATTTGAAATCTTTCACATCAATACAGGCGATCAAGCGCTTGACATCCGGCTCCCGCCGCAACAGATCCTCGACCTTCTCAAAGAAATAATCCCTGTTATAAATATCCGTCAGATTGTCGTGAGTCGCCTTGTACTGCTCGATCTCCAGCTTCTGGAAATCCTCCGTCTTGTCCACGATGGAGAAAAAGCTTCCCACATAATTACCCCGGTCATCCAGCAGGAATTTGAACTGCGTCTCGAAATGATGCGTCTCCCCGTCCATCTCGCGGGTCTCCCGCCACACTTCCTCCCGGAGTTCCTCTTCCTGTTTGGATTTCCGCCACGACGCAAAATAATGCTCCAGCGGCGCAAAACTGTCCTGCACATCGAAAAGCCTCCGGCTCATGTCATTGGCGTAGACACATTTCCCGTCCTTGTCAAAACAGAGAATGCCGCTCTCCATATCCTCCACCGCAAGAGACAACAGCTTCACCACAATGCTCTTCGGCACATAGAACAGCGAAAAATACACACAGGCTACCGCCAGCACAAAATAGAGTATCGGCGACAGATCGATCGGAATATCCAAAAAGCGATAGCCGATGTTGACCGCCAGAATCAACAGGAAACTCCAAATGACCGCGATATATTTTCCCCGATACAGCCTAACGGTCCGCACCATCTTGACGATGAAGGTCATCAGCACAACCAGCACCATGGTATAGACCAGTATCAAGTGGAACGCATACACCGGCAGACCGGACGGCGATAGCCCGGCCTCCACCGCAAAACAGCTCGAGCCGTCGCCGACAGGCACCTCCACACAGTGGAACACATGATGCGTCCCCACATTCACCACCATGGAAACCGTGTCCGCAAGCGCGCCCACACACATCAGCTTGCCGATATAGGGCTTGTCGCCCGTCGTTCCCGTGTACTGCTTTGCATAGTGATACAGGAAAATCACCAGCCAGTCCGTTGCGGCAAAATACAGGCCGTGCCAGAGCGTCGCCATCCATTCCCCCGCCACAAGCGACGCCGCATTGAACAGAATGGGAAACACCGCCGCCACAAAAAGGTACTGGATAGAAGGCCGTACCGGATTGTCATACCGCTTCATTTTTACCACACCCGCCACAAGACCCACGGATAGCAGACAAGATAACACCAGAAACCCGACTATCATAAAAACATGCTCCTGTTTCTCAAGCTTTTGACCTTATTCTACCATATTCTGTTGAAAATGGGAATAGAAAAAGAACAGAAAAAGCCGTTTCTTCAACGACTTTTTCCAAAAAGTTTGTGTTTTCTTTTTTATGGCCTTTGATGGCTCCTTATAATCGGAGATCCACCAGCATCCCTGCGGCGTCCCGTCCGGCTCCGGCGGAATGTTCCACGGCGGTATGCCCGGAAACGGCCGCGCTCCTGCTCCCGCTCTCCACATCCTCTAGGAACGGCTCAAGCGCCTTGCCCGTCTCCTCCTGCGGCCAACACTCCGAAAGCTCCGGCTCTCCGCTTCCGGCTCCTTGGACATCCCTCTGCCCCTCTTCTTGACCATCCTTTTGCCCATCCGTTTGGATATCCCCTTGGCTGCCCTCTTGAATGTCCTCCGCTCCGCCGCCTCTTCTCCTGCGCGCATCCTCTTCCTTCTCGGGAAGCATCCGGTACTGCGCGGTCTTTTCGAAGGCCTGATGCTCCTTCTGTATGCCGGAGAGAAATCTCATCAGCCTCTCCAGCATGGCTTTTTTCTGCCCCTTGGGAATGTTGGGATTGTTGGAAATCTCCTTGGCCTGCGCCATGAACTGCCCCAGCTTGGTCACCTTTAACTGCTCCACTTCCTCCTTGGAGCGGCAGTTTTTCAGCGCCTCTTTATAAGCCTTTCGCTGCTCCTGTATCTCCTCGTACTCTTTCAGAGCCTGCGGATTGTTCTTTTTGAGATAGGCGATCTCCTCCGGGGTCAGTTTCTGTCCCGCTTTGAGTTTGGCGTCAATGCCCGCATCCTCCCTGCCTTGACGGATCTCCTCCGCCTGTTCCTGCATTCTGGCCAGCTCCCGCTCGGCGGCCGTGAGTTCCTTCTTCTTAGAAGAACCCAGTTCGCCGGAGGCCTTCTTCTGCTGCCATGCGCCGTCCAACGCCGCCATCTTTACGGTATTTCTGATCGTTCCGGCAATCATCGGACCACCTCCTACACCCAGAGGTCAAACTGCTGCCCTACCTTGCGCTCTTCCTCTGTCTGCACGTGATCCGCCCTGTCGGCCCACATCAAGTCGTTGACCTTCTTGATCAGCTCATCCACCGAGGATGCGGTGACTACCACCTCGTCCTTTGTGTGTTCCACGCGGCCGCCTCTGCGCTCCTCAAGCCGCTCCTCTGCCGCTTCTTTCTTGGCTTTCTTCTCGTCCGCCTTCTTGGCGGCTTTCTTCTCCTCCGCCTTCTTCTCGATGCGTTCTCTCTGTGCGGCCAGAGACTTGTCTATCACCGCGAAGAAAGAAGCGTTGCCGCCGTCGTTGATCTGTACGCCGTAGCCCTTCACATTGGCTCCGGTGGCCGAGAGTTTCTGAGCGAGCTGGGATACGCCGCTTGCCGCATTGTTCAGAATCGTCTCATACTGCTTGCGGAAATCCTCGTCCTCCGCCATGCGCTCGATCTTTTCCTCGTCGATCAGCACCGCCAGCTTGCTCGGATTGGCAAAGCTTGCCGCGTGAGACTGAGCGTATGCCTTCATATCGGAGCTGACCAGCACGAAATCCATGTTGGAATATTTCTTCTTCAACTCCTCGTAATACTTGGCGGCCTTCTCGCTCAGCTGGGGATTACCCACCGTCTTGCCGCTCACCTTCGTCTTCTTGGCCGCTGCCGCCGCATCGCTTGTCTGCTGTGTCTGGGCCGCCTGTGTGCCGGCCGCTACTTCCGATACCGTACTCATATGCATTCCTCCTTGATTTTGAGTGTTTGGCCGAAATCCTTTTCAGCCACTTATCCTTGTTGGTTATATCGGCAGAATCCCCCAGATTGTTTAGCCCGAAACGGCAAATCTTTACGGCAGATCAGGCTGTCACTCCAACACCCTAAAGCGCAGGATCACTTTGAACAGATCGCCGTCCGTCACAATCTCCATGCTTCCCTGCTGCAGTTCCACCAGACTCTTCGCGATCGAAAGCCCCAGCCCGCTTCCCTCCATATGCCGGGAGGCGTCCCCCCGCACAAAGCGTTCCTCCAGCTCCTGCGGCGAGATATTTAACTCATATTGGGACATGTTCCGGAAGATAATCTCCACCTGCTCTCCCACAAGCTCCATATTCAGATAGACTCTCGACCCCTCCTGCGCATATTTGCAGATATTATTCATGAGATTGTCGAACACCCGCCACAGATGGCGTCCATCCGCCAGAATCCGCACTTCCTCCCCCGGCTTTGCCACATGCAGCGCAAGCCCTCTCTCGGCCATCCTGCTCTCGTACTCCACCGCCGCCTGCGTCAGCAGCACCCCCAGTTCGCAGGGTGCAGCCACCACCTCCAAATTCCCCGTGGACGCCTTGGAAATGTCCACCAGATCCTCCAACAGTTTCCGCAATCTTCCGGACTGGCGCAGCAGCACTTCGGAATACTCCCGAATCTGCTCCTCCCGCCGCACCATGTCCTCCTCGCGCTGCGCCATGCCTTGCTCCCGCCGCTCCGCATCTTCCGCCGCCACGCTGCCCAGCAGATCCGCATAATTGATGATGGACGTCAACGGCGTCTTCAAATCATGGGACACATTGGTAATCAGCTCCGTCTTGAGCCGCTCGCTCTGCAGCCTCTCCTCCACCGCCTTGGAGATGCCCTCGCCGATGCGGTTGAGATTTTCCCCCTGCTCCTTAAACCCAAACCACAGATACGTTGTGTCCTGCTTATAAGAAAGTTCTCCCTGCGCCAGCGCGCGGCTCCCGCGTTTGAGCTTGTGAAAGACAAGGGTGCAGTACAGAAGAGCCGGAATGAGAACCAATTTCTCAAGCATCCAGCAGGCAAACAGCTCTGCCTCTCCCCACAGCAAGATCCCCACAAGCTCGCAAAACGTCAATGCGGCCAGCGCAAGAACCACATGGACAATGTCCGGGATCCCCCGAAGCAGCGCCGCCACCCCCCGCCCGAAGAATCCTGCTACCCGCCGGACCAGTCTGAGAACCGCATAGCACAGGCTGTGCTTCCACCATTTCCCCATCTTCATACGGAGGGCGAACTCCCGCAGGTACATCGTACACCATACCGCCTCCAGCGCGCAGCCCGCCGCAAACCAGAATGCAAACAGCCAGTCGGATCCTCTTCTGCCCCCCATTCCGTCATAACAGCCCACGACCAGCCCGAAAATCACAAGCGCCCCGAAACCAAAGAACACTGTCAAGAGATCCAAATACAGATTGCTCAGGACGCCGGGGGCAATCCCCTCCTGCCCCCGTCTGTGTCCCGCGCTGCACAAGAGCCACACAAAGCTGATCAGCGCCAGCAGAAATCCGCCCAGCGCCGCAAGCGGCCAGACATACCGGTAATCATACAGGTCAAAAGCTCTCTCCGCAGCGCTGCGGATATCATCCTCCTTGGGAAAAGACAGATCCACGGAAACCGTGAGCAGATATTCCTCATCCCGACCACTTCCCGGCGAAGCATACGCCTCTCTATAAAAATAGTCGTAAAATACCGGACTTTCCGCCTCTGCCGTCTCTCCCCCGATCGAAAACACAATATCCTTGCGCAGATTGGTCACGGTAAAGCTCAGATTGTTGTACTGCTCCTCATACCCCAGCGCCCGCTCCACATCCTCCAGCGTCGGAAAACTGTCCCTGTCATGGCAGATGTAAGTATAATGGGAAGACGCCTCGCCCTCCAGCATGTACTCCAGATATTCCCCGGCGGACTGCGTGTATGCCCCCGCGACAGCCATCTCTGCCGTTGCAAACGCAGACAGCACCGCCTCCAGACACGCGGCTGCCAGCATCAGGAACAAAAACACTTTAAAGCCGACGCTCTCCGTAATCCTTCCCTTTCTCATTTCTCTGATCCCTCCCGCAGTTTCTCGCATGATTCCTCCCTTGATGAGTCATTCCTTTTGCGCCGTATGCTCCGCGGACGCTGCCTGCCGCTTCCGAAACTCCTCCCGCTTCTCGCATTTGTAGCCTTGTCCCCAGACCACTTTGATATATCTCGGCTCCGCGGGATTGATCTCCAGTTTCTCCCGCAGGTGCCTGATATGAACCGCTACCGTGTTCTCGCTGCCGTAAGGCTGGTCGTTCCAGATCCGCCGGTAGATTTCCCCCGGGGAGAACACCTGTCCCGGATTGGACATCAGAAGTTTCAAAATATCGTATTCCGTGGGCGTCAGCGCCACCGGATCGCCGTCCAGCGTCACCGCCTTCTCCACATCGTCCAGCTCGATGCCGCCCACCTGCAGAAGCTCCGGACGGATGTTGCCGCCCCCTAACTGCATGTACCGGCGCAGCTGGGACTTGACTCTGGCGGCCACCTCCACCGGATTAAAGGGTTTGGTGATGTAATCGTCCGCCCCCACGGTGAGTCCCAACACCTTGTCCGAATCCTGACTCTTGGCCGTGAGCAGTATGATCGGCACATTGCTCTGCTCCCGGATCTTGACCATGGCAGAGATCCCGTCTAACTCCGGCATCATGATGTCCAGAAGCACCAGATGAATCTCCTGCCTGGCGATCACTTGCAGCGCCTCCGCCCCGTTAAAGGCCTCAAACAATCTGTAATTCTCGTCGTGCAGATAAATTTTTAACGCATTCACAATGTCCTTTTCATCGTCGCATATCAGTATGTTGTACATCATCCGCCTCCTCATCTGACTCTATTGTATCAAATACGCCTTTAACAAAAAACAGGTAAACTCTTTAAAGTTTGATTAAGATCTCCCCATTATCCGCCGCACCGCCCGGACAGCAAAAGGAGCGGCCGCCGTGTGCAGCCGCCCTCCCCGGACTTCCGATTCCGCCATTGATATGGCGGTGACATTGATATGGCGGTGACATTGATATGGCGGTGACATTCGTATGGCGATGCGTCAGTCTTTCTTGCGCGTTTTGCCGCGCTTTTCCGCCCATTCCTGCTCCAGCCTCTCCTGCAGTTCCCGGAGGGATTCTCCGAATCTCCCCGACACCATGGTGGGATTCGAGCGGATCATATCCCGCTGGAAGAAATCCCGAAGCCCGGCCATGCGCTCCTTGTCCGCCATTTTCAGGCCGTAATGCTCCCGCAGCTGCGCAAGCTCCGACTGCAGTTCCTCCCTGCGCCGCGCCCAGTCTGCCTGCAATTCCTCCCTGCGCTCTGCAAGTTCCGACTGAAACTCCTCCTTCTTTTTGGACAAATCCTCGTTGAGCAAAGCGACGATGACGTCCGTGCGCTTCTGTACGCGGGCCAGCTCCTCTCTGGCCTTCTCCAGTCCCGCCAGAACATCCCGCAGATCCAGCGCTGCCTTGAAGGAGAGCGCAAAATCCGCCCCCACCGCCGCCGTCAGCACAAAGACAGCCGCAGTGAGCGCGCCGTTCGGAACGGCAGATGCCATCCGCGCCACGGGTTTATGCACCACCTCCGTCATCAAAATCGTCAGAAAGCCCCACGCCAGCGACGATCCCAGACAGATATGCCCCTGAAAATTGAACCGATTCTTGGAGTAGTCCCAATAGCGAACCTTGAACAGCGCCTCCATGGCCACCCCCGTCACATATTCCAGCACGGTTGCCCCGATACAGCCCGCAAGATAAATCAAAAGCAGATCCCACGGAGCCGCAAGATCCTGAAACGGCTTCGACACTACCAGCATCATGACCGCCCCGCTTCCATACAGAGGCAGAAACGGCCCGCGCATAAAGCCTCTGTTGACAAGCCGCCCGCTCTTGAGCGACACATAGGCGGATTCAAAACACCACCCGACAAAACAATAAAAATAAAAGAAAAACAGCCATTGAATCATCTGTACACCGCCACCTCCACAGAAATTCTGCCCTTTTTGGTCTCCCGGGGCTGCCCCAGCAGCTTGAATTTTCCAAACCCTCTGGCGTTCACCGTCTCCCCCGGTTTTAACTGCCTTGCATTGTTCTCGCAGAGCCTTCCGTCCACATAGACCTTCTGCGCCCGGAAAAGCTCCAGACTGCCCTCACGGGATTGGTTATAAACCTTCGCGATCAATGCGTCTGCCCTAAGCGACGCCGCCTGCACCGTCAGACGTTCCGGCTCTTCCTCCGGAATCTCGGCCGCCTCCTCCACAATCCCGCACACGACCCGGGTGTGCCGCACCTGCGTGAGATTCTCACAGATAAATTCCGCCATGGCGTCCAGACAGAACAGATACGCCTCCCTGTCTCCCACCCGGATGTCTCCCAAGGTACTCCGCTCGATTCCCAGATTCATCAAGGATCCCAGAAAATCCCGGTGGGACAAAGCATCCGCAAACTTCGCCTGAACCGGCCTGATATGGACGCACCGGATCGGGAACGCCGTCTCATAACCGAAGGATTCCGCATCTCCGAAACGCACCACCTTCCGATCCGTCTCCGCCGCGCCGCCAAAGAGCGTATAGCCCACATAGGACAATTCCCGCTCCGTCTCCCAGAACGCGTTCTGCTCCCCCATGCCCAGAAACCCCGTAAAAGTAAATAAGTTCTGGGAGAAGGCCTTGTCGGCCAACTCCCGGAATCTGTTCTTCAGCTGCTGTAATTCTCTGTCGTTTTCCATGATCCGTTATTCCATCGCCGTTATCTTATTGCTGTTATTTCGTTTTGTTATCCTTTTATCGTTATCCTTTTATCATTATCCTATTGCCGTTATTTCATTGTTTGTGTCAGCTCAACGCCACGTCTAACATCATCATCAAAGCGAATCCCACCGCAAAAGCCACGGTTCCCAGATTCGGATGATCCTGCCCCGTGTGTTCCCGTTCGCCTGCCTCGGGGATCAGCTCCTCCACCACCACATAGACCATAGCTCCCGCCGCAAAAGCCAGCATATACGGCAGAATCGGCGTGACAAAATTGGCCAACAGGATAGCCAGTACCGCTCCCACCGGCTCCACCGCCCCCGACAGCGCTCCCAGCAAAAATGATTTCATCCGGCTGCTGCCCTCACTCCGCAGAGGCATGGAGATGATGGCTCCTTCCGGGAAATTCTGAATGGCGATTCCCACCGCAAGCGTGACGGCTCCCGCCATGGTCACGGCTCCGTCCCCCTGCAGAACGCCTGCGAAAATCGCTCCGCAGGCCGCGCCCTCCGGCAGATTGTGGATGGTCACCGCCAACATCAGCATGGCCGTCCGCCCCAGCCTGCTCTTGACGCCCTCCGGTCCCACGCTTCCCACATGAAGATGCGGGATCAGGCTGTCCGTGAGCAGCAATGCAAATACGCCTGTAAGAAACCCTGCCAGCGCCGGGACGAATCCCAGCCTCCCCATGTCCCCGCACAGGTTGATGGCAGGTATCAGCAGGGACCACACGGACGCCGCGATCATGACGCCTGCCGCAAATCCCGTGAACGCCCTCTGCAGTCCGGGTTCGATCCTGCGCCTCAAGAAGAACACGCAGGCCGCCCCCGCCGTAGTACCCACAAAGGGAATCAATATCCCAAACGCTACATACATAATGCCAATCCTTTAACATTTTTTGACCCGGCCGTATCCATGAATACAGCCTAAAAGCCCGCCAGATCGTTCCCCTGCAGCGCATACCACAGAAAATTGACGCCGCAGACAAGATGACAGGCAAGCACCGCCCACTCCGCCGGCAGGAAAACCGCCCGCCAGCTCTTTCTCCACTCCACGGTATTTTGTAACACCAATACCAGCGAGAGCAGGAACAGAAAGAACATGCCGTGCATATAGCCCCAGGAGAAGTTGGCGTGTAACATGCGGAACCCCTTCTCGTACAGACATAAAAACATCGCCGTTCCCGTCAGATAATTATAGAGGGCAAACCGATAGATAAACTTCTCGGCAAACACGCGCCAATTCAGAACCGCCACGCCCAATACCAGCGCCATCCCCATCACAATGCTCAAGGGAATGTTTTTGGAATAATTACTCCACACTTTGGCAAAAGCAATGCCGATTCCCGTCTCCTCCCCCCTCGCATTGGTGCCGGAGAACACGCCAAAGAACTGATAAATCAGATCCAGCCCCGTGGGAATCATGGTCACACACACGCAAAAAGCGTTCTTGAGGCTCTTTCCCCTGCTCTTTACCAGATCCGCCAGAAACAAAATCCCCATCAGCGGCACCAGCACCAGCGTGTAGCTGGGCTTGGTGATCGTCATCAGAAAGAGGCTTGCGGCAAAAGGAAGGCATCCCTTCCACGAAAAGTTCTCACGATAACTTCGCAAAAGCTTTGCCGCCTCGAAAAAACAGATGATTGTAAAAGGCCTCGTGGCCAGATAGGTGGCGTTCCAGATGGGATTGGGCGTATAAATTCCCATACAGCGGTAGGCGTAATCGAATCCGAAAAAAGCCGTATTCTTCGGAGAATACAGATTGCCCAGCAGGAACAGCGCAAACACCATGCCCGTCACCGACAGATCCAGCGCCCGGCGCGCCCCCCGGCTCCAGCCATCCGTATCAAGCGCTTCCCGCACCTGCAAATCCATATAAAATTTGGCCGTACAGACGCCGAATGCGTTGAGCAGCGCCGTAGCTGCGGCCACCCCCATGGGCGCGCCCACAAACAGGGCGATCCCTTTTGCCAGCGTGAAAAACAACGGATAAGGAAAAGAATAATCTCCCTTGACGCCCCGCACCGTATTCACATAATCCGGCATATCCGAGCGAAATTCCGGCACCTCATAACACTGCATCACGAACAGATACAGCATCACTCCGGTGTATACCGCAAGGAGCGCCCAGAACACAAGCCGCTCCACCGTGATTCCCCGGCGCATAAAGCGTTTTCCTCCGGCATAAGATTGAGTAAGGTCGGATGGTACGGTATCTTTACGCAAAGCTGATAATCTCCTCTTTCGGCGCCGCAGTCTTCTCCACGCTGACCGCATGAAGCAGCGGACCCTCTCCCTGATAGCCTTCCCAGTATTCCTTCGTAACCGTGGCCGTGACCTTCACCCACTCCTTCTGCCGCAGGGCGTCCGTCCCCGGGAACGCACAGGCGTAACCCAGAAACGCCATGTCGTCCGCGCAGCAGGTCATGGCCATCCGCCCCGGCACAAAATATCCCTTGGGGAATCCCTCCGGCTTCAACACCATGCCCGTGAACTGAATCTTTTTCCCCTCATACCGCTCCGGGTGATCCATGGAATCCAGATACCAGATTCCATATCCCGTATTGTCCAGCACAATGGTCTCCTGCTGCAGATCATAGGGCAGATCCTCCTCGAAGATCTCGTCGATCTCCCCGGTGGAATCCTCAAAGATCACATCCGCGGAAGGATTCACCGCCTTGATGTTGCGCCGATAACTCCCCAGCTCCTCAATGCCGTCGCAGCGGTTGAAAATAATCATCTCCGACTTGCGGATCTGCTCCGCCAGAAGCGAACGCATATTGGTGTAATACATCGGAAACGTGGTGGCGTCGATGGTGGTAATCTGCTGCTCAATCCTCCAATTTCGGGGCAGCTTCATATTCTTGTAATTCCACATGCCATTATATTCTATGATAATGCGCTCCGGTTTGTGCTTCTTCTCCAGCGCCGTGAGATTGGCGGGCGCAAAGGCCTCCTCGTCCTCGATGACCTCCACTACCGTCCGGCTCTTTTGCAGCAGCGCCTCCTCATATTCGTTCTCCCCCTCCTCACAGAGGAGCAGCAGCGTCTTTCCCTTAATTTGAAAATAGGGCTGCGCCAGCGTAAAACAGATAAACTCCGTCTTGCCGCTCTCCAAAAAACCGTTGATCACATACACGGGTTTCATACTCTGTCCCCTTTCCTACACGTATTGACAATCTCTGCCCGACCATCTCTTTGGGACGATCCCTCTTCCTCTTTGTCTTGCTCCGCTCATTTGCAGGCAAACAATTCGGAGAGCTTATCCTCCCGCAGTCTTGCGCCGATGACGCAGATCTTTCCCGTCACCTCGGGTTTGCCGTTTCTGATCTCATGCTCGCCGGGTACATAATCGTAGTAAATCCAGATGCCGTCCTCCCCGGCCACCATCCCCTTGGCCCGCAGAATGTCGCCATACCACCCGCTGTCCAATTCCTCAAAAATGTGCCTGATCTGTTCTTCCGTATACTTGTTGGGCGTCTCCATGCCCCAGCTCGAGAACACCTCGTCCGCATGGTGATGATCATGATCGTGGCATCCGCAGCTGCAGCCCTCTCCATGCTCATGATCGTGGTCATGCTTCTCGTGATCATGCTCTCCATGCTCATGATGGTGTTCGTGGCCGTGGTCATGCCCCTCATGATCATGGTGATGCTCATGTTCGTGGTCATGCTCATGGTGCTGTTCCTGCACATGCTCCAGCATCTCCTTGAGCATATCCTCCAGTTTGTCGGCTCCCTCGATGGTCTGCAGCACATCCCTGCCGTCCAGCTGTTCCAGCGGCGTAGTGATAATCGTCGCCTTCGCATTATGCTCTCTGATCAGCTCCACCGCCACGTTGATCTTCTCCTGACTGATCTTATCCGTTCTGCTCAGGATAATCGTACCCGCATAGGCGATCTGATTGATGAAAAACTCACCGAAATTCTTCATATACATCTTGCATTTGGAGGCGTCCACGACCGCCACGGCGCTGTTGACCTGTACGTCCAGATCCGCCGCCACATTCTCCACGGCTCTCAGCACATCCGAAAGTTTCCCGACGCCGGACGGCTCAATCAGGACGCGCTCCGGCGCATAGGTGTCAATCACTTCCTTCAGGGAAGCGCCAAAGTCGCCCACAAGGGAACAGCAGATACAGCCGGAATTCATCTCCTTGATCTCAATTCCCGCATCCTTCAAAAAGCCGCCGTCGATGCCGATCTCGCCAAACTCGTTCTCGATCAGCACCGTCTTGCCCCCGTCCAAAGCCTCTTTTAAAAGCTTCTTTATCAGAGTGGTCTTTCCCGCTCCCAAAAAACCAGATACCACATCAATTTTTGTCATCTTCCTCATCCTTCCTTCCAAATATACGCGCGGCAGGCCGCCCACATTTCCACGATAGTCACTAGCTCCGCTGCAGCCAGCAAGACATCACACTACTACAGCAGTTTGCACACCTTTGGCAAAAATACTCCGCTGTCTCCTATTTTCTACCATCTCGGGCGGAATGTCAAGTGGCAGGAATCCAGCCGCGATCCGGTCCGGCTCCCGTTCTAAGCCTCCTACGCGCCGTCCGGATCCACCGCCGCAAAACAAGCCTGCACCACATGCAGCGGCACGGCGGCAAGCTCGCCTTCCCCGCTTCCCCCGCAGACAATGCCGATCAGATGTCCCGCCCCGTCATACAGACCGCCGCCGGACATCCCCGGCTCGACCCCGCACTCCGCAACCATCATATACTGTGCGAAATCTTCTACATAAATCCACGGTTCTACAAGTGTGCCGTCATACCGGACAGGACGCCCCTCCCGAGACCCCTCTGCCCACACCGCATCCGAGGCCTGAAGCCCGTCATAGCTCTCCTTATCCGTTGCGGGCGGTACCGGTTTGATCTGCCGCAGATCCGCCGCGCGGTCTATCCGCAGGAAGGCCAAATCCACCTCTCCCGCCGTCTCATAAGCGGTACATTCCACCACAGCATCCGCTCCGAATTCCACAAACACACGATTCTCGCCGCCCGCCCTGCTCAACACATGCCCCGCCGTCACAATCCACAGCGTATGCGCATCCGCCTGCCAGACCACGCCGCTCCCCGAGGCCGCCCACGCCTCCGAGTCCTCCCTTCCCACCCGGACAGACACAAGGGAGAACGACTGCTCCCAGCCGTCCCCCACAGGTCCGATCAGCAGACACGCCACGCAGACGATCAATAAAATCAAAACTCTGTTTCTTCCTGAAGATCTCACCGGATCCAACCACCCCGCTTTCCGCCATAGGACAAAGAACATACTATCTCCAAGAACTCCCTATCCCAAGAACCTCCCGCCCGACATCCTGCCGGAAGAGAATGCATCCAACGTAAAACAGACCGCAGCCACTACGGCACGGTCCGTTCTTTGCAATTCGTGTAAGCAAGACGATAAGCCGGGTTATGTCAAAGGGACCGCATGGATCCCCGGACGATCATCTATCTTGCACGGCCGTCGCCGGCCGCGTCTAGCGACCCACCTGAAAGCAGGCCGGGCCAGCCTGTCGCTCTCATCTTGGTCTTGCTTCGGATGGGGTTTACATGGCTCCGCCCGTTACCGGACGGACGGTAGTCTCTTACACTGCCTTTCCACCCTTACCACGGGAAATACCCATATTTCAAGAAATATCAATATTCCCGGGCGGTATCTCTCTGTTGCACTAGCCTTGGAGTCGCCTCCACCGGACGTTATCCGGCATCCTGCCCTGTGAAGCCCGGACTTTCCTCACCCGGACACATACGTCCGGCCGCGATCGTCTGTCTTACTTACAGGGACATTATAATCTTTCCCGCGCCGAAAGTCAAATCTACCTATCACAGCAAAGGCGCAACCGCTTTTAAGACAGCCCCCAGAATTCTCAGCCCTCCTTTTCCCTGCCAGATCGTCTCTTTCGTAACTTGACGACAGGACGGAAGCGTTTTCTGAAAATCTGCCTTGATGTCGGGAATACAAGGAACGCTGTTCATATAAGTAGCGCACTCAAAATGATGATACAAGCTGCGGTAGTCCAGATTGATGGTTCCCACCACGGCCTCCCTGTCATCCGCCAGAAATACCTTGGCATGTACAAATCCCGGTGTGTACTCATAAATCTGTATCCCGGAATCCAACAGTTCTGCATAATGGGTCTTTGCCAACGCATAAGGCGCCGTCTTGTCCGGAATGCCCGGCAGGATCAACCGCACATCCACGCCCCGCTCCGCTGCAAATTTCAGGGCAGTCTCCATCTCGCTGTCCAGAATCAGGTATGGCGTCATGATATACACATACCGCTTGGCTCGGTTCAGGATATCCATGTAGACCCGCTCCCCCACCTTGTCATCATCCAACGGGCAGTCGCCATAAGGAATGACAAAGCCCTCGCTTGGCCGAACCGGGGAATTCAGAAAACGACTGAATTCACACTCGACTTCAGTCACACTCCACATCTGTAGAAACATTAACGTAAGGCTCTTCACTGCCTCGCCCTGAAGCATAATGGCGGTATCCTTCCAATGACCGTATTTTACGACGTGGTTGATATACTCGTCAGCCAGATTTACCCCACCGTTAAAGGCGGTATGGCCGTCGATCACCAGAATTTTACGATGGTCGCGGTAATTGTAATGAGTGGATACCATAGGAGACAGCGGAGCGAACGCCTTGCACTTGATGCCCAGCTTTTTCAGCCTCTTGGGATAATCGTGCGGCAGCAGGACAAATTCGCACATACCGTCGTACATCACCCGCACATCTACGCCTTCCCCAGCCTTGCGGGCCAGTATCTCCAGTATCTTTCCCCACATCATCCCCTCGTCAATGATGAAATACTCCAGAAAAATAAACTCTTTTGCCTGTTCCAGCTGGCGAAGCATTTCCGCAAACTTGTCCTCCCCCAGAGGAAAGTAGGTCACGGTTGTATTTTCATAGACCGGACCGCTGCTCCTGTTGATATAGCGAGCCAGAGACGCCGCGCCCGGATCCCGCGCCTTCAATTTCTCTAACGTCTCCTGAGACTGCGGGACGAGATCCTTTGTCTCACTGATGAGCTGCGTCATGCGCTTTTTCATCGCTTTATGACCCAAATCGCTTCGAGTATACCAATAGAACAACGCGCCGAACACCGGCAGCAGCATAATCACTACCAGCCACGTAATCTTGGCCGTGGGATCCATTCGGCTGTTCAGCAGATACAGCACCATAATCACGGTAAACAGCACCGTTCCGCCCAAAATATGCGGCAGGAATTCCTCAAACCACCGGAACACGCTGAACAAAAACATAACTTGTAGAACCAGCAGCACAAACATGATCCCCATGCGGCTGAATATGGCATGAACAATTCCCTTTTGTCCCTTTTTCAAAAGCGAAAGTCCTTCGCTTTCTCTGACTTCACCACTCATCACAGTACCTCCTGTCTCTTCTTTCTACGGAAAGTTACATGATTAAACCTCTTTCGCTCCTACCATCTTCTTGGCAAATGCAGCGGCAGCCTTACAGTCCTTTTCATCCGGTTTTCCCTTGTGCATCGGCCCGAAAGAACCCCTGCAGTAAAATTCTTCTTCCGCCTGCGGAATCCCTTTCTCTTTCAGCAGCTTTCCCACCTGCTTATAAGTAGATTGTACCAACGCGGCCGTGCTGACATTCACAACCTTTCCCACTTTGACATGAATGCCTGAAATAAATTTTTTGACACTTTCATCTACACCATAAGCATAGACGGAGCTGCACAGGAAAAGGAGATCCACATCCTCTGTAAGTGCATTTTCGGTTGTTTCTGCCTTCACGCCGACTGCGTCTGCAACCGCTTCGGCAAGTTTTTGGGTGTTTCCTGATCTTGTATAATACCTTACTGCAACATTCATAAGCGCACCTCTGCTCGTATTATATAGTAGTAGTGTTTATAGACCCTCTCCAAGGTCTTGATACTATATTTTCATAACCACTCTTTACCTTTTCTATGGGTACGGTTATGATATATAAGATGCTGTGGACTGGTATCACCTACTCCAGCGATGAAGTATCAAGCATTCTTCCAATCAGACCATCATTTTTCATTAAAATACAATGTTCATAAACCACACTATCTAAGTTTCCATCAATGTGAACGGATATTTCTGGTTCACCGGCTACATAATTTTCTCAATGTAAAATAAAATCTTCCTTGCTAAATCCATGCCACGTTGCACTATGCTTTCTCCCTTTCCCCACTTTCCTATCGTTTTCTGAGGCATTTTCTAAACAGCCTCTCCATTGCTCCATACTCGCAGAGGAAAGACTTCCTGCTCGCCTCCAGCATCTCATCCCTGCCCGCATTCACAAAATTTATCACATATCCATTATGTAACGCCAGGCATCGGATGAATTCCCTCTGGCTCCGGCCGTTGCCTTCCATCTCATGAAGCCGTTCCAAATCCCGTATTCCCATTTTGTTTTTCAGGACGTTGGAGTCTGGGTAGCAGTATAACTCATCCGGCATATGCTACTTTGCACCTCCCAAAATCTTCTGGCGAAGCTCATCCCCCGAAACGTCCCCGTTCTTATAAGCGTACAGCATTCGGATATCCTCTTCCGTCAAATCCATGTCCTCAAATGCCATCGTCGCCCTCACTTCGTTTACCGCTTCTTCCGCTGAATAAATAGGACGGCCCATCTTTACCTCAAACGGAATCCCTTCCGTGATAATGATCTGCTTGATAAGCATATTTACAACTGCCGACAGATTTGTTCCCAGCTTTTCCAGTATCGCGGATGCTTTCTCCTTATCCTCTGCTGAAGTCCGTACCTGCAGTAATGATGTATTTGCCATAATCATCCCTCCTACAGCCATTATACAACATCGTCATTACATTGCAAAGCAAAAAACTGCCAAATTCCTATCGTTAAAATTTGCACCCGAACTCACGCTTAGGTGCATTGTATCATATTGTGATACGCAAGCCGATAAGGCGGTACTCTCCCTTACTCAAATGGATTGGACACAATTTCACCATTCTTGTACCATGTTATTCTATCCCACGCACGTGGCGTCAGCTTTATTTGCAATAGTTCTCGCATTGAAGGCTATGGTCTCCGGATCCAGCACGATGCAGCCGCTGCCCTGCCAGTCCAAAATCTCCGTCTGTTCCCGCGGTGTGATGACGGCTCTGCCCGCGGCAAGTTCTTATTTTCTTACAGGCAGTTTGAACGCTGAATTTCCTTTAATTCTTTTTCTGTAATTTTTTTCAACAATGCTCCGGCAAACTCATAATTGTCAGCAAAGAGCAAATAATTGAATTCATCTACTCTATAAGCTTGCATTGGAGCATTTAGTAAATCCACACATAAGACGAAAATATCCTCATTGCTCTTCACTATTTCAAATTTCTTTTCAATCCTAATATGTGGATGATCCACATTAAAGGAATCATCTTCAATCGTTATCACTCCACTTCTATACTGTATACTGTTTTTCACTTCCCGCTCAATAATTTTTTCATCTTGCGTAAAAAAACTAAAATATTCTATTGTTCCGCTATTAGGATTGATCGCTATATCCAAGGGCGGTTTTCTCTTATCTTCAAAGAACAAATGATAATTTTGTCCTCCGTATCTATTAACAGCTTTAATTTTAAATAGTATAAGTTCATCTCCCATTCCTTCTATATTTCTAGAATATTCTATTGTATTTTCTACGCATTCGATTTTCATAATTTTGATTTTCAAACTTATCTGCCTCCCTAAAATAACATAAGCGCATGGTAAACAACTCCTGTTTCCGTATTAATACCTAATTCCCAATTTCCGTATACGCCGAAGTATGTCCCGGGGTGAACTTAATCATGACACACTTTTTGCATGAACTCTTTAACTGAATCTTCAAACTTACTGCGATGTTTTTCTACATAAGCATCAATTAAACAGTTAGTATCAACACAAAATTGATAAGATGTTATTTGGTTAAAGTCTTCTTCTATATACTTTAAAAGTGCTTTTATATATTTTATCTTTTCATTTGCTTCTTTTATATTTTTTCTTACGAATGCAATCCACCCCACACTAAAAACTTGATTTACATCCATAAATTTAATGTTTACATCACATTCCTCAGAATTGGGCGGATATACAACGCTTATGCATATGTTGTCCCAGGTATAATAAACCGAGTATGAATCTCCTGCCTTTATGTAACCCCGCCTTTCTAAAAATTCTGCCGTTTCTTCGATTTCTTTTCTATCTAAATCCGTAATGGCCATCCTAATTACCCCCTTGATTTACCTCTGTAATTGGGTATATCAAATGGTAAATCAAACATACTTCACATTTGTTTTTTAAATAAATGAAAAGTCTTTTGACCAAATCATTTCTTGTTCCTTCAATAAACATATATCATTATGCACATCTGATGTGACCAATATATCACTTTCTATTTTGGTTTTTAGGTATTTACAAAACTCTATGATTATTTTATATGTATCAATAGTAGCATTTTCCTTGTTTGCATCAAAAAATAATAATTGTGTAAATTCATATTCACCATTAATAATACTGGAATTCATTCTCACTTCTCTCCTACTTAATTTGAACAAAATCAGTGATGCCATTTAAACTTGTTCCTTTTCCATAATGGCTATATCTTCACCAAACTATATTGTGTAAACTATTAATCTCCTATGGAAACCAATCCTAAATCTCTTGACTGTGCTTTTTGAGCAATCTCCACTAAATCTTTCAACATTTGATTACCTTCGTCTGGTTTTTCATAATTCTGAAGCAACGATGTATACTTAATGATCCTTCCTAATATACATATGGTTAATAAGTTCTTTCAAAGAATCAGCAATCGGTTTCTTTTCCGGTTCTCCATCAAATTCTATATTTTCTAAAAAAATATGATTGCTACTTACTTCGTAAAGAACATAGCCGCCAGAATAACCACTCCAACCAATCGGAATAAAATTTTGAATATCTCCGTTTTTTCTCCACTCTTTAGCCATTGTAATCAAGCCATTTTTATAAAACAATAAATCATCGTTAGAATCTCCTTCTTTTTTTATTACGGGAAACAACACGATAGATTCTTGAGTATTAAAATAACCGCTAATGCACGGATGCCAAAATAGATTAATATACCTTTCAATCTCTAGTGGCAATTTATATCCGAATTCCGTTTCAAAGATAGACACATCCGTTTCATCTATTCGCTCAATAAGAAACACGCCGTTATCAAATTTATTTTTTATCTCCTTACTAATTAAACCAAAATCTTCATTTGCGTAATAATCAGGAATTTTACTAACTCTCTCAAAATAGTTTTGAATTGATATTTTCATCTCATGTACCTCAGTCTAACAATTTTTGTAAAATCTCTTGTAAAGCGTTTCTTGCATTCAAACCATCTTCCTGTGTTACCCCATAGTCAACCGAATATGTAACTTCTGCATCTGGCGAATACTCTATAATACGCTTGGTACAATTATGCCCTACATTTGTCGATGTCTCTACGCAAGGTTCTCTCTCTGAAAAAATTAGGGAAACGCTGATTAAGCAACTATTCTTTAGCTTCATACATAGTAATACACAGTCCGAACTCCCCCATTAAATCATTACCTAATTCAACAATAATTTCTTTTTCCGGAAAGAGTTCTTTTACTCTGCACTTCCAAAAATATGCTATCGCATTGCCGAACTGTTGAATTACCCTTTCATTATCCATAAGGCTTCTGGAATCACCTATAAAAAGATCGCCTATACTCCATGTATTGACACTCATCTCAATCATTTTCTTGTCTTTGGCATATTGTTCCTCTAATCTACTAACACGATCTGCCGATTCCTCTATGCTGCAGTTCCAAAATTGTTCAATGAAAAAATATCCTTTTATTTGTATAATTTTAGGACAAAACAAATATGCCGATGCTATTAAACCGTCAATTCCACATTTGTATGTAGCATATTGAATTAAATTCATACACCAGTTAGCTTCCTTGATTTCATTCTTTATAGTTTCGTCAACTATGCTTTCATAAACTCTAATATTTTCCATATTTATCACCATCCAAATAATTTTCTAATTTCATCCGGCACAGTACCTTCTAATTTATATGCTTGATAATGTTCAACACCATTAGGGTCTACATTTATCCTAAAACCTTTAACACGGCTACTACTTATATCATATATCAGTTTTCCGTTATTATCATATATAAATACATGATCTCCGTTTCCTGTCTTATAATAGCTATTAGGACTACCTGTTAATGGTCTATCGCTCCCCGATGTATTAACTTTAACAACTCCATTATCTTTTAAAGATAAAAAATCATCGACATTCAGGTCGCTTGTCCTTTCCAAATTTCTGACCCAAGAATGAACGTTGCTCTCAGGTACTCCCCCGCCCTTCAGCGCCTCCTCCCCGCGCTTCAGGAAATCCTCAACAAACTCATCCCCGCGCTTG
>JAMPGV010000038.1 GCA_023663735.1 Muribaculum sp.
ATATACAATCTGCACAATTCGGATTCCGAAAAAATATCGTTTCGCAATCGCCTATCTACCTTTCTACCTCTCTCCGCCGCCCAGCCGCTCGATAATTGCCCTGCGGTACTCCGTGTGATGCGGCATACCTCCGCCCAAGCCGCCGAGTTTCGGCAACATGAGTTTGAAATAACTTCCGTTCTTCATGGCAATCACACATTTGACGGAGCCCATCCATCCGTTTTTTATCTCACAGCTTTGAATGTCCGCCAACGGAAAACAGGTTCCGATATCATCATAATAGAGATCGGAAGACACTTCCTGCGGAACTGTTTCTCCCACATCCGGCTTGTTGTCAACTTGATAAAGGTAAGAATTCCTCTGGCATTCGGCAATCAGCAGAGAAAATTGTGTAATCCCTATGTATATATCGTATCCCGAATATTTTTTCTTGTGGAGTGCGATAACACCCCCGGTTTCGTCCGGAACCAGCCGGTTTTCCATTGGAATACACTTTACAAAAAACGCCGTCACACTCGACTCTTTCGCTATGGCATGTATCCCCGCCAGCATGGTTTCCCCATCGGGGATATATTTCTCAAGAACCCGCCGCATATTTGTCTCGTCAAAAACTTCAGATGCATTCCCTGTTTCTTTTGTGACAGCACTGTCATTTGCGCCGCTATGATGATTTACAGCGTTGTCCGAAATAGCGTTATCATTGGCGATAATACCGACTTTCTTCCCCGACTTTGTGTCCGTCTTTTTGCTGCGGATGAGCATGGGAAATAGATACCCAAAAGCCAACACAAGGAAAAAGATTCCGATCATCGCAATGCTTGTTGCGATGTTGGCGGTTCGCTGAGGCACCGCTGCTCCCCCGCTCCGGTACGTCATCACCATGTAAGCGACAATCCCAAAACAGACCAACGCAATACATACGCAGGACAGAAATAATCCGATTACCAGTCTTTTTGCCTTTTTTTGATCTTCATTCATGCCGACAGCCTCCTTATCTATTTCATCCCGATCCACTACTCTATGCCTATCGCTCTATTCCAGCCCGTCCTATTCCCGGCCCTATCCCATTCCAACCCGTCCTATCCCGGCCCTGTCCTATTCCCAGCCCTGTCCTATTCCCAATCCGATCTCATTACACCACAATCAACGGATTCTCCGTATGATTCATCATATCCAGCACGCCCTTGATCGTCTTGTACGCCATATCGCGCACCACATTCTCCGTGTAAAAGGCGGTATGGGGAGACAAAATCACATTCGGGAAAGACCGCAGAATCGCCATCCCGTGATTTTCAATGGGATCTCCCATGCGGTTGGCGTAATAAAGCCCGTTTTCCTGCTCCAGCACATCCAGCGCCGCATGTCCCACTTTCTTGTTCTCTATGGCGGTGATCAGCGCATCCGTATCAATCAAAGTTCCTCTGGCCGTATTGATGACGATCACCTGATCTTTCATGCGGGTGAACGCCGCCGCGTCCAGCAGATGATAATTCTCCGCCGTCGCGGGCGTATGTAACGTGATGATATCCGATTGGGCATACAGCTCCTCCAGCGGCACATACTCCGCCATCCGGGCGCACGCTTCATTGGGATACAGATCATAGGCCAGTATACGGCAGCCGAAAGCGGACAAATGCTTGATGACGGTTCTGCCGATCTGTCCGGTGCCGATGACGCCGACGGTACAATCGCAGATATCCCGCCCCATCTTCCCCTGCAGCGTGTAATCCTGCACCTTGGAACGCTCCAGAATATGACAGATATTCCTGCAGCACATCAGCATCAGCATAATGGCGTAATCGGCCACCGTCTCCGGCGCATAGGAGACGTGGCACACACCCATGCCCAGTTCTTTCGCGCGCTTTAAATCAATGTGATCCACCCCGATGGAGCGGGTCGCAATATACCGCACACCCACCGCATAAAAGCGCTCCAGCATCTCGGCTCCCAAATCGCAGGGCGTGGCGCTGATAGCGTCATATCCCGCGGCAAGCTCCACATTTTCCGGATTGGGATATGCAGTGGTATACCCATACTCGCAGCCAAATTCTCTGGAAAATTTTTCAAAAAAATCCTTCTCGTCAAATTCACGCATGGCATAAGCAAAAATTTTCATTGTCCTCTCTCCTCTCCCGTTTCGATACCTCAACATTTCGTATCCGATGTTTCTATCCGATGTCTCTATCCGATGTCTCTATCCGATGTCTCTATCTGCTCTCTCAATACAGCGCCTAAGTGCCAACGGTTCGCTAAGGGCTGCTTATGAATATACAATCTGCACACTTCAGATTCCGGAAAATATCGTTTCGCAATTACCTCAATACCCATACTGGGCAAAAAAATATGCCGCCATCTGCGCTCTGGAGCTGAAACGCTCCGTCTCGAGCAGTTCCCGCACGGCCTCCCGCCGGTAAAATCCTGCCTCGATCTGCTCGTTTTCCGAAGTGTGGTCGGCAAAATCGCCCTCCGCCTCCACAAAGGCGATATAGGTGGTCATATCCGATATGGCAACAGCCGCATAGGAAGGCGGCAGAATCGTCTTGATTTTTTTCACCTGCAGCCCCGTCTCCTCATAGAGTTCTCTGGCGATGCAATCCTCGATACTCTCCCCTTCCTCCAGCATTCCGGCGCAGAGATTATAGACCGCCCGGTTGACGCCCATGCGGAATTCATGAAGCAGCAACAGCTCATCCCCCCGCGTGGCCACAATGGAGACTCCGCTGGCGGCGTTTCCGATGTCCTCCGCGGACTTTAGTTCCCTGCGGCTTACGATCTCGTATTTCTTTTCCTTTCCCGTTTTGTTGAGGTATGTGAGTTCATAATTTTTCAGGTACTTTCCGTCTCTCATTTTCTGAAGTCCGAGAAATTCAAAGCCGTTCATTCGATGTCTCCTTTTCGTTCCCTTCTCTTTTCCATCTATTCTCCAACTGCTCCGACAGCGGTTTTCTGGCCTTTTTGCGGGTGATTTCCACCAACCCCAGCGGGGTCATATCCACCACTTCCGTCCTCTGCCTGTCGGCGGCGGCAAGGACGCTCAACTCTTTTAGGAGCGCCGCCTGCGCCTCCCGCGAACGCATATTGATAAAATCCACGATAATGATGCCGGACAGGTTGCGCAGACGGAGCTGGAGCGCGATTTCTCTGGCCGCCTCACGGTTAATGCGCACACAGGTCTCCTCAGAGGACTTGGAAGCCTCGTATTTGCCCGAATTGACGTCGATTACCGTCAAAGCCTCCGTCTGGTCGATCACCAGATAGCCGCCCGATTTGAGCCACACACGGCGTTCCAGAGCCGTCCGCATTTTGCTCTCCAGCCCATAGAGCTTCGCCAAGGGCAGTTCCTCCTGTTCCTCTCTGCCATAAAGCCGCAGAACCTTGTCCGGCGGCAGGTCCTTCGCCGTCTTCAGCCGCCCGTACAATTCCTCGTCGTCCGTCAAAATCTCCTCATATTCCTCCGGGTACGCCAGATACGAAAGCACATCCTCAAACGGCTCCGGCGGTGCCAGCAGACAGGAAAAACAAGTTCTGTAGCGCGCTGTCTGAAACAGCGCCTCCCATCTCTCATACAGCGCTTCCAGAGTCCTCGCAAGCGCCGCCGCGGCGTCTTCGTCCTGCAGAAGCTCCGCCGCGCGTGTGCGGACCACCAGTCCCACGGGAATCTGCCCGCCCTGTAACAGGTCTATGGGCGGCGGCGTAAGATATCCGCCCTTTTTGAGCAGCTCCCGAATCTTTTTCTTCTGCGCCACGTCCAGTTTTGCCGAAAATCCGGTGTGCGCGTCCCCCACGCTCAGGGCAAAATATTCGTTGGATAAGGACAAAAACGTGGTGACGGAGGGCTGTTTGGACTTCTGGGCGTCCCGCGTGACCTGCACGGGAAATTCATCCCCCTCCAGAATCCTGCCGTCCCATGCGCGGTTTAATAAAAAAGGATACGCGCCATCCTTTTTCGACAGAAAACAGATCTCCCGCGCGTCGTCGATCTCCACGAAACAGGCGTTCAAATTCTTGGCCACATTCTTGACTTTGGCAATATATACCGCCCCCAGACGGCTGCGCTCCCTCGGAAAAAACTGCGCCGCCAGCAGTCTGTTATCCGACACAAGCAACGCCGCCTGCTGGCCCAGACAATGGGTAAACAAAAGTTTCCCGCCCCGTTTTGGCGCGCGCTGGTTCTCCGTCAAGCTGATCTTATTTTGATTGGTAATCTGTCTGCTCATCCTGCCTCCCCCAAGGGGATCAGCCGTCTCTCTCCCGCCTCTCCCACATCCGCATAGGTCTCTTCCCGCGTGATCAAGAGCGCATTCTCCGGCAGGCTTGTCCGACATTGCCGCAGAAGCGCCTCCACAACCTGTGCCGGTTTAATGTTTCCGCCGCTGGAAGCATCCGTCAGAAGATGCAGCTTATTGTCTCTCCAGACGCAGGAATAGATGCCGGGACGGATATCCACTTCCCGCGGACCCTTTTTGCCTTCCTTGACCAGATAGACCGCATCCTTTTGCAGAAGTGCTTCCACCGCCTGCGCCAGATCCGCCTCGAGCGCACAACCCGGGACAAACTCCACGGTATACGCGGCGGCGGCGACGCTCGCCATGGCCTTTCCGGCATTGTCGGACAGTTCATAGACCCCTGTCACCTCGATGCCGCGGACACTGGCCTCGTTCAGCCGCCTCATCACATCCTCACAGGACGTATAAGAGTAGACCTCGATATCCATATATTCTCCGTTGCTCTCAAGCCCCACGCCCAACGGCGCGGCAAAGGACATAATCTGGTGGGGGCTGTAACCCGTGGTATAGGCTACGTCGATTTCCGCGCGGCGGAGCGCCTTTTGAAAGAAACGCATCACATCCAGATGCCCGATAAAGCGCACGGCTCCGTGTTTGGTAAACTTAATGCGCAGCCGCTTGTTGAGCCGCTTCCCGCCAGCATTCTTCGGAATCTGCGCCGACTCCGCCTTTTCCGCCTCTTGTTCCCCGCCGCCTTGATCTTCCGGCAGTATCATCTGCCGCATAGCTGGCGGCACAGCCGGAGACCGCCCGGTTTGAATGAGATCCAGCCATGGGGCGTTTTCCCCTCTCTTCTCGGTACAGATCCCGCCCCCGAATCTGGCCGCGCCGCAGCCCTGACATTTCTGCTTGCAATTCTCGGAAATCTCCCCGTTCTGCGCTTTCTCCCACTCCCGCCGCAGGAACTCTTTCGTCACGCCGCAGTCGATGAAATCCCAGGGGAAAATCTCGTCCGCCTCCCGCTTCCTGCTGGTGTAGAACGCCACGTCCAGACCGCATTCCTCTATGGTCTGCACCCATCTGTCATGATGATAATATTCGCTCCAAGCGTCAAAATATCCGCCCTTTTCATAGACCCCGCGGATGACCTGCGAAAGCCTTCTGTCCCCTCTTGCAAGCACACCCTCCATGACGCTGGCGTCCGCTTCATGCCAGCTGTATTTGATCCGCTTCTGATTCAGCTGTTCCGCGATGGCTCTTCTGGTCTGATAGGCCTTCTCGATAAACTGTTCCTCGGTGCATTGAGACGCCCACTGAAAGGGCGTAAAGGGCTTTGGCACAAAAAAGGAAGTACTCGCCACAATCTGGACGCTGCCGTTTGCACGCCTTTCCTTGGGTACCGTCTCGAAATAGACGGCGGCAATCTTGTTCGACAGCTCCGCGATCCCCCGGATATCCTCCTGCGTCTCGGTGGGCAGACCCAGCATAAAATAAAGCTTTACCCGCGACCATCCCCCCGCAAACGCCATAGCCGCTCCCTGCAAAATGACTTCTTCGGTCAATCCCTTGTTGATAACATCCCTAAGTCTTTGGCTGCCCGCCTCCGGAGCGAACGTTAAGCTGGATTTCTTCACATCCTGCACTTTGCTCATCACATCCAGCGAAAAAGCGTCGATCCGCAGGGAAGGCAGGGAGATATTGGTGTGTTTCCTACCGCATTCTTCCATCAGGAAATCAATCAGTTCGGGAAGGCTTCCATAATCGCTGGAACTCAGCGAACTGAGCGTGATTTCCTCATGTCCGGTATTGCGGAGCATCTCCACCGCATATTGTTTCAAAACCTCCGCGTCCCGCTCCCGCACCGGACGGTAGAGCTGTCCGGCCTGACAGAACCGGCATCCTCTGATGCAGCCTCTCTGGATCTCCAGCACCACTCGATCCTGCGTCACTTTCATATAAGGCACCACCGGGCGCATCGGATAAGGAATGCCGCTCACATCCATGGCGGCCTCCTTCCGGATCACAGCCGGAATCCCTTCCTCCGTGGGTCTAAATTCCGCAATGGTGCCGTCCGCATGATACCGGGGTTCATAAAACCGCGGAACATACATCCCGGGCATTTTCGCGGCCCTTCTCAAAAATTCCACCCGGCCCGCTCCGCTCTCCCGGCATTCCATATAAAGCTCCAAAAGCTCCCGATAGCGGGTCTCTCCCTCCCCGATATAGAACAGGTCAAAAAAATCCGCGATCGGTTCCGGGTTGTAGGCGCAAGGCCCGCCGCCTATGACAATGGGACAGTCCTCCCCACGCTGTGCCGCAAGAAGCGGAATCCCCGCAAGATCGAGAACCTGAAGAATATTAGTATAACACATCTCATATTGGAGCGTAATCCCCAGAAAATCAAAATCCCGCACGGGATCCTGCGACTCCAAAGCAAACAGCGGAATCTTCCGCTCCCGCATGATCCGATCTAAGTCAAGCCACGGAGAATAGACCCTCTCACACCACACATCCTCCATGGCATTGAACATGCTGTAGAGAATCTGGATGCCCAGATGGGACATGCCGATCTCATACACATCGGGAAAACACATGGCAAACCGTACCTTTACCCGGTTTTTATCCTTGATGACCGCATTGACCTCGCCGCCGATATAGCGGGCGGGTTTCTCGACGCGCATCAAGATGTCGTCCGACAATGCCAACTCAGCGCACATACGTTTTGATCTCCTTCAAATCTGTCCGGCTGCAAGGCTTTCCACTGTATCTGGCCTTCTCATAAACAACCGCAAGCCCCGGCGTCTGTAACTCCTCCGCACATTCTCTCGCCGTCCGGCACTTTAATTTTGCAATATCGGGCAGAGCCTGCGCCACCCTTCTGCGGTACAATCTGCGGATCTGCTCCTCGATGCTTGGGAAAAGTCCCGGCCGTCGTCCCTCCCGCCTCCTGCCCCGGCGGATGGGCGCAAGCTTTTCCCGCTCGTCCCGTGCGTCCGCATATACCGTCTCCTCCGCCTTGGGAAGTCTCATACCCAAACGCCCCCGCATGATCCGGAACAGGAACCGAAGCGTCTTCCACAGCGTCAGGCACAGGGCAATCAAAAACAGGCCGAAAACAGCATATCCGACCACATCCCACAGCCAGAAAGCCTCCCCTTCCGGCATGGGCATTCCTCCCCCGCCGCCCGCCGAGCCACCCGCCGCAGAAGAACCGTCCGGCTCTTTTCCCGCGGGAGCCGCCCGGAACAGGAGAATCAAGATGCCCCGAAGCCCGAGGAGAAACAGATCCAAAACCCTCCGAAACCATGCGATATCTGCCGCCGCCATCAAAAAAAATGCCCCAGCCAGCGTATAGCCCACCGTGAGCCGGATGCCCGAACCGAAGATTTCCCGCTCGGGAATATGGCTGGCGCTGCTCGTGTTGACCGTCAAGAAATTCAGATAGTTCTCGATATAGACCACCGGGAAATACAACGAAAGCACCAGCACAAAGGCGGCGTAAAGCAAATATTTCCATTCCGTCTGCCCGTAATACTGCAAAATCGAAAGTCCGATTCCCGCCAAAACCGCCGCGAATGCCGGATGCAGGTTCCGATCCTCCCACATCCCGTCGTGCAGGCGCAGATATAGCGAATAACACAAAAATCCCGCCGTCAGCAAGACACGAACGCCGTGCGCCGCACCGTCCGGCCCGGACAGACACAAAGCGCCGGCCAAAACCGCACCGTGCGCAGCCAGAAAAAGAGCCGGGTTCTGCAAATGCCGCCTGCACAGATACAAAACAAAGGGCAGCACCCCTACCGGAAGCATCGCCAGAATCCCTACCGTCCGGTTTTCGCCGCACAACAGCGAAACCACCGTGAAGGCGGCCGGAAACAGCGTCCAGAAATTCAGTTGTGTCACCAGAAACTCCCGCAGGAGTACAATCCCGTTTCGGCGCATAGACGGCTCTCCCCATTCATTTGCGGATCGGTATGACGCGGATGTTCGACGCCAGTTTCTCCGGAAGGTTCGGCGCCGTCCGCTCCCACAGCGGATAAAACCACAGATACTCCGCTCCCGTGGCATGAAACCGCTCCATCAGCTCCACAAAATCATCATATTGATTCGGCGAGATGACACAGGTGAACAAATCCCTGCCCTCCCGCATCATTTTCTCCTCGAACAATGTCCCGAAATGTTCCGGTTCCCCGGCGGTATCCAGACGGGCCAGCCCCTTGTAGATGCCTTCCATCTGGATGCTCCCCCCGTTCGCCTCCAGAAGAAGCGGCCGCCCGGTCACCACATCCGTCCCGTTGCTGTAACAGGCCACCCGAAATCCCTGACTTAAGAAAAAGGCGCTCAATCCCGCCATCATCCCGATTCCGGCCTCCACCGCCTCCTCTTTTTTGAGAATCCCGTTGTCCTCCACATTCAGAAACAGGTTGACGGCGGGGATACAGGTGTAATTTTTCTGATTGACCTTTAACTCCCCGGTCTTGGCGGTGGCCTTCCAGTTAATGCTTTTCCGATCGTCATAGGGCTGATACGCCCGGATGCCCCGATACTCAAAAGGATCTTCCAAAAGCCGCCTCTTGGCCAGAATCTCCCCGTTGATCTGCCTGAGCGATACCCGAAACTCCCTGCTGTCAAAGGGCTTCGGATAGACATAAAGCGTGCGCAGCATAGGCGCGGAGGCCTTCATCTCGCAGGTCATGAACAAGTCCGCCGCCGCAAAATCCACGCCGTCTATCCGGTAATACCCTCTCCGTCCGCCCACGAAGCGCAAGGTGCGGGTGATGCGCTCCCCGCCGCCGATCTGAAAGATATCGTTGCGGTAATATTGATCCGTGGTGCGGGAACCCTCGCCCCCGTCAAAGACCAGATTGCGGCTGGTGGAAAATTTGACTTTCAGCATGGGCAGAGGAAGCCGCTTCCCGTTCTCCACCTGCTCCCGCAGAATACCCTCCTCCCCCTCGAAGATGTGTTCCCGCGCAAAGGCCAGATCCACCTTCAGTTGTCTCTGCCACAGTCTTTTATACAGTTTCTGCTGGGCAAAATAGAGCGCCGCGGCCAGAATCCCGATTCCCAGTAATTGTATCATTCTTCAAAATTCTCCGTAGGTACGGCCGTTTTCTCCAACAGTTTCCCGACAAGGGCTTCTCCGCCCTCCTGTCCGCCCTGACCGTATCCCAGCACGATGCGGTGAGACAGAACAGGCACGGCCAGCGCCTTTACGTCATCCGGCGTCACATACTCACGCCCTTCCAGATACGCATACGCTTTCACGCTCCGAAGCAGCGCCAGACTGCCCCGGGGACTCACCCCCATCACCACGCCCTCGCCAGTCCGGGTACCCTGAATCAGATCCACCATATATTCCCGGACACAAGGATGCACGAATACCGCGTCTGCCGCTTTCCGACACCGATCCAGCTCCTCCAGAGAAAGGACGCTCTCCAGCAGGTCAAGCGGCTCTTTTTCCATCTCCATATAGCGGTTTAGGATCTCCAGTTCTTCCGTCCGATCCGGCAGCCGCATGGAAAGTTTTATCATAAACCGATCCATCTGCGCCTCGGGGAGCGGGAATGTTCCCGCCGTCTCCACGGGATTCTGGGTGGCGATGACAAAAAACGGACTGCCGGGGACATAACTCACCCCGTCGATCGTCACCTGACGCTCCTCCATGCATTCCAGAAGCCCCGCCTGTGTTCTGGGCGTAGCCCGGTTAATCTCATCCGCCAGCAGGACATTGGTAAAAACGGGGCCTTTCCGCAGTACGAACTCGCCGCTTTTGGTGTCGAACACATTCAGTCCCGTGATATCGCCGGGCAGAAGATCCGGCGTAAACTGAATGCGGGAAAACTGCGCGGAGAGCGTCTTGGCGAAGGCCTTCGCCAGTTTTGTCTTCCCGGTGCCGGGTACATCCTCCAAAAGCACATGGCCGCCCGCAATCAGCGCGGCGAACAACAGCTTCGCAATCTGCCTCTTTCCGACGATGACTTTTTCGATATTGTCCAACACCCTGTCCGATACGGCTCTCCCGCCATTTTCCATAATGTATCCTTCCCGCCGCGGCCTCCTTCGGGCAGCTGCCCCGTCTGGCGCTCCGGCAAATCACTATTTCGATCATAATCGCTTTTTTATTATAGCACACCTGTCTCTTTTTCCGCAAGATTGGGACGGCGTCCGCATAGAATGTAGAGTCAACATAGCATCAAGATCGTATCCGCGCAGGATTCCATCCAGTCAACAACCCCGCGGCATTCGCCAAATGCTCATGCAAGCATGGCACTTGGCACATTGCTCGCGGGAATCAAAGAAACACCAAAAGGAGGAGCCGACATGGGAAATTTTACGGTGGACAAAAAATTGGAGCTGATGCGGCAGATCCGCTCCCGCTATCAGCAGAACCGCTATGATATGTTTCACAGGGAACGTCTGCTCTATGGGAAATCTGCCGCCTTCCCGGAGAAAGCATATCCTGAAGATCCGTATCCGGAAGATGCGGAGGACGCGGAACCCTATCACACGTTTTCGCTGCGCATCCTGCTGGCGCTGGGACTGTTCCTGCTCATCATCATCTGCGACCTGTCCGGCAGAAGCTTTTTCGGCATTCAAGCGTCCCAATGTTTTTCCGCTATCTCCGCGGACTATGAAAACAGCATCGACGCATGGGTCGATGCCGTCTCCGCAGACACGCTCTCGGGTGCGGGACATACAGACGAAAATCCGCCCGCAGGGAGCCGTCCCTAACGGTTCGCAAGTTCCGTGGTGATCTCCTCCCAAGTGACGTCTTTCTCGGCCATCAACACCATCATGTGATAGAGAAAGTCGCTGATCTCATATTTGATTTCGTTGGCGTTGGGATTCTTGGCGGCGATGACGATCTCCGTCGCCTCCTCCCCCAGCTTTTTCAAGATTTTATCGATCCCTTTGTCGAAGAGATAGTTGGTGTAGGATCCCTCCTTGGGATGAACCTTTCGATCCTTGATCACATCGAAGACCTCTTGGAACACCTGCAGGGGATTGTCCGCCTGTTCATACTCTTTCTTGGCGATTTCGTGAAAGAAACAGCTTCTTGCCCCGGTGTGGCAGGCAGCTCCCACCTGCGAAACTTTGGCGAGGATCGTGTCCATATCGCAGTCCGCAGTCAGGCTTTTCACATATTGGAAATGCCCGCTGGTGGCTCCTTTGAGCCATAGCTCCTGCCTGCTTCTGCTGTAATAGGTCATCTTCCCGGTACGCAGGGTCTCCTCATAGGACGCTTCATTCATGTAAGCCACCATCAGCACCTCCGCCGTGCGGTAATCCTGCACCACCACGGGTACCATGCCGTCGCTGTTTTTCTTGAAGTCGGACCATGCATAAGCCGCCCGCAGGGTCTCCACCTCCATCTCATTCTGCATACAAAGCTCCTTGAGGGATAAAATATCCCGGATATTGTCGTTGATGGTATTGCCCGTGACGCCGCAGACACGCTCATAGGCGAAAATCTCCAGCAGTTTGTTCAACGCGATCTGATTGACCTGCACCAGAAAGGGAAGCTCCGACGCCTCCATGTTCTCCCTAATCCGGTGGGGATTCATGAGTACCGCGCCGGAGACATACTGTTTTACAAGCTCACAGTGATCCGCCAGAATCTGCGGGTCATTGTAGCGGATCCAGATCTTGTCCCGCCCGAATTTCAGGGACACCTCCTGCGTGATGGCAATGTTGTCCCCGTTCTCATAATCCAGAATGGCCTTCCGGCATCCGGTATAGAGAATCTTCTTGACGTCCTCCATCCGCTTGATATTGCCGGTTCCGATGACGTCCATCTCCGCCGCTGCACAGATCTCCTTCATCAGATCCAGATTGGCCTCATGCTCTGCATCCTCCCCGGACATGTCGAACACGATCAGCTCGTCCGCGTTGTTCTCGTTGTAGAGCTGAACCAGCCGCAGCGGATCCGTCTCCACAACGGTGGTGTCGGACAAAGACTTGACCGCGTGCTGACGGTACAGATAAATGCAGGGAACAAATTTTTTGGTGACTTTGGTATTTTCAAGTTCTGTCTGATTCTGCTTCATGCATCTCTTCCTCTTTGCTGTATTTTACTCCAGACTGCCTTTCGTGGAAAGTACTTCCGTGGTGCGCGGCTCCGGACTCACCGCCAAATCCAGCGCTTTGGCGAATGCTTTGAACGCCGCCTCCGCCATATGATGGCTGTTCGTACCCGCAAGCATCCGGATATGCAGGTTCATCCCCGCACTGTAAGATACCGCATAGAAAAACTCCCGCACCAGCTCCGTGTCCAGATATCCTATGCGCTCGGTGGGGAAATCGCACTGAAAATCCAGATAGGGCCTGCCGCACAGATCCACGGCGCAGAGCGCCAGCGCATCGTCCATGGGCAGGATAAAAGAACCGTACCGCTTGATGCCTTTCTTGTCGCCCACAGCCGTTTTGATGGCGTTCCCCAGCACGATTCCGGCGTCCTCCACCGTATGATGCCCGTCCACCTCCAAATCGCCCTTGATCTTGCATTCCAGATCAAAAAACCCATGTTTGGCAAAGCCCTCCAGCATGTGGTCGAAGAACCCGATTCCCGTGTCCACGGAGACATTGCCGTTTCCGTCCAAATTAAAGGAAAGCCGAATGTCCGTCTCCTTGGTAGTGCGCTTGATTTCCGCCGTGCGTGCCATATCCGTTCCTCCTCGTATAATATCATTCATTCGCATCATTCAAATCGAACTTTAATGCTGTTCGCATGAGCGGTAAGTCCCTCGCTCTCCGCAAACAGCTCGATCTCTTCATGGACTTTCGCAAGCGCCTCTCTAGAATAAGAGATGATGCTGCTCTTCTTGATAAAATCGTCCACATTCACCGGGGAGAAAAATCTGGCCGTCCCGTTGGTGGGTAGAATGTGGTTCGGACCCGCAAAGTAATCCCCCAGCGGCTCGGAAGAATACTCTCCGAGGAAAATGGCTCCGGCGTTTTTGATGCGGGTCATGACGTCGAAGGGATTCTCGGTGAGAATCTCCAAATGTTCCGATGCGATCTCGTTGGCGGCGTCAATAGCTTCCTGCAGATTCTCCGCCACCAGAATATAGCCGTACTGCTCCAGCGATTTCAGAATGATTTCCCTGCGCTCCAAACGCTCGGTAAACGCATCCACTTCCTGCGAAACCTGTTCCGCCAGTTCTCCGGACGTGGTGATTAAAATGGCGCTGGCCATCTCGTCATGCTCCGCCTGCGACAGCAGATCCGCCGCCACATAGCGGGGATTGGCGCTGCCGTCTGCCAAGACCAGAATCTCGCTGGGGCCGGCGATGGAGTCGATGCTCACATAGCCGTAGACCGCCCGCTTGGCAAGCGCCACGAAAATATTGCCGGGTCCCACGATCTTGTCCACCTTAGGGACGGATTCCGTGCCGAAGGCCAGCGCGGCGACCGCCTGCGCGCCCCCGACCTTGTAGACGGCGTCCACGCCCGCGATATCCGCCGCCACCAAAGTGCCGGGCGATATCCTGCCGTCGGCTCCCGGCGGCGTGGTCATGACAATACTGCCCACCCCGGCCACCTTGGCGGGGATCACGTTCATCAGCACGCTGGAAGGATACGCGGCCTTTCCGCCGGGTACATATACCCCTACCCGATCGATGGGCGTGATCTTCATTCCCAGAATCGTGCCGTCCTCCTTGGCGTCAAACCAGCTGTTCCGGAGCTGTTTGGCATGAAAAGCCCGGATGTTCTCCGCTGAGTGGCGCATGGCGTCGATCAGCGCGCCGTCCAGCTTGGTATACGCCTCCTCGATCTCCTCCCGCGTCACCCGGATCTTGTCCGGCGTGAGACGGAACTTGTCGAACCGCTCCGTATAGTCAAAAACGGCCTGATCTCCCTTCGTCTTGACCGCCTCCACAATCTCACGGACGGCGTCCTCATACTCCCCGTAATGATTGGGGCTTCTCTTTAACAAATCGTTTAATAAATTAGCTTTTGAGGCCTGATTCAATTCCACAATTCTCATTTGTCCCTGTCTTGCTCCTTCTGCGTTGATTCCCGGCTTTTGTTTTCAGCCTTTTGACTTCAGTTTCTTTATTCTGGTTTCTTTATTCCAGCTTCTTGTTCCTGTCTCTTGATTCCGGCTTTTTGATTCCGGCTTTTACCTCAGTTTTTTTGTTCCTGCCTCTTGGGTTACTGTGCTTCCAGTTTTGCCCGGATCTTGTAGACCAGACTGCGGATCCGCTCCGCATCCATCTGCATACTCACAGGGTTTACGATCATTCTGGCCGACAGCGGACAGACCTCTTCCAGAACCTCCAGTCCGTTCTCCCGCAGGGTGGAACCCGTCTCCACAATGTCCACGATCACGTCGGAAAGTTCCACCAGAGGTCCCAGCTCCACGGAACCGTTTAGTTTGATGATGTCCACGGTCTGGTGCTTTTTATTGTAAAAATAGTCCTTTGCGATATTGGGATACTTGCTGGCCACGCGGATGCGCTCATGATGCTGTAGAAGCTCTTTCGCCGAAGCGGGTCCGCAGACGCACATGCGGCACTTTCCAAAGCCCAGATCCAGCACCTCGTACACATTGCGGTTTTCCTCCAGAACGGTGTCCCTGCCCACCACGCCGATATCCGCCGCGCCGTACTCCACATAGGTGGGGACGTCCGGTCCCTTGGCAAGGAAAAAACGCAGTTTTAATTCCTCGTTTACAAAAATCAGCTTGCGGGAAGTCTTGTCCTTCATCTCCTCGCAGGTGATGCCGATCTCCTCCAAAAGCTCCAGCGTCTTATGCGCCAGCCGCCCCTTCCCCAGCGCAAATGTCAAATAGCGTTCGTCCGTCATATCGATTCTGCCTCCTGTGTCACCAATTCCACCGATTTGCCCTGCGCACGGAGTTCTTTGGCACGGAAAAGCTTTTCCTGAAAATCCGCCCGGTCGCCTTTTTGATAGGCCAGCCGGATCTTGGGTTCCTGCGCCGCCGGTTCCACCTTCTGGCAGTCCAGCGCCTCGGCCAGCTCGTCGATCACGACCATAAACCCGACGGCCGGCGCTTCCTTGCCAAACTGATGCAGCAGATTGTCATACCGGCCTCCTTTTACCACGGCGTCCCCCACGCCATAAGTATAGGCTTTAAAAATCACGCCCGTGTAATAATTGTACTTGCTGAGCATCCCGAGATCAAACGAGACATATTCCTCCACGCCGTACAGTTTTAACACATCGTACAGCTGCTCCAGCCTGTCAATGGCGGCAAGGGAACGCTCATTTTGCACCAGCTTCCTCGCCTCGCTCAGGGAAGTCATGCTGACGAACATGTCCGCAACTTTCAGCAGGACGCCGCGGTAAGGCTCCCCCACGCCGCGCTCCTCCAACAGTTCCTGCGCGGCGAAAAAGTTTTTCCCGGAAATACAGCTCCGCAGGGCATATTCCGTCTCTTCATCCAGCCCCGCCTCCTGACACAATCCCTTAAAATATTCCACCTGCCCGATGGAGATCTGAAAACGTTTCAGCCCGGCATGGCGCAGACACTCGATCACAAGGCTGATGAGTTCCGCATCCGCTTCCACGGAAGCATCGTTGATCAGCTCCGCCCCCATCTGGGTCACTTCTTTCAGCTTTCCCTGAAGATTGGAGGTGTTGGTAAACGTGTTGCCCATATAGCTGAACCGGATCGGTTCCTGATATTCCATGAAATATTTGGCGGCACACCGAGCCATGGACGGCGTGAAATCCGGCCGCAGCACAAGGGTATTTCCCTCCTTGTCAAAGAATTTGTACAATTCCTTGCTGGGCGTGGTGCCGATCTCTCTGGAGAACACATCAAAGAACTCAAACGTGGGCGTCTGAATGTCCTCGAAACCGTATGTGGCGATCGTCTCGTGAATTTTCTGCTCTACCTGCAGCTTTCTGGCATACTCCCGCCCATAGAGATCACGCACTCCCTCTGGCGTGTGCAGCAGACGTTTACTTGTGTTGGTATTTGCTTTCGTCATAAATGGAACCGCCTTTGCTTTATCGAATTAACGTATCGCCGTGCTAACAAATTAGCGAAATAAACTAAACAGTAGTATACAGAAAAGAGGCGCGGATGTCAAGCCTGTCCTGACAAGAATTATAATCTATTTGCAATCAAAAGACCATATATAATCTGCAAAAGATTATACATGGCCTTTTTCCGAAATCCTGCCGTTTGGGCCGCCTGTTTTTATTGAATTTTGATCGTCACCTTGGATGTGGCGTTCGAGATCTTGTCATAGCCGAAATAATAACTGTAGCGCACATAGCCCGTCAGGCTTTTGCCCTTTAACGCCTCTTTCTGTTCCGTCGTCACTTTCGATTTGAAGCGGATCACCGCAGTCTTCGTTCCCGCCGCGTCCGTCACATAAGCCAGCTCAAAATATTGGTTGAACTCGTTGGCCTTGCCGCCCACATTGGCGTTCAAAAGCTGTGTGTCGAAATCCGGCACAAACTCTTGCGGCGTACACTTGAGCGTGACGCTCTCCTCCCCTTTCTTACTGTAATTCATCGTGTAGGAGGGCGTCACTTTCACCGCGGAGGCTTTGTTGATCTTCACGGTGATCGTCATGGGCTTGCAGTACAGATAACCGTATTCGTCATAGAGCGCAAACTTGTATTTATAACTTCCCGGCTTGATATCATTCCCCGGACTCAAGCTTAAAGTGATCGTGCGGTTCTCCCGGTTATGGGACACGGACATATAGGGCGCGTTCTTTGTCACACTGGCGTACCGTATGTCTCGGACACTTAAATAGTCATATGAATAAGTCACCGTCTGGCTGGGAACTGTTTCTTCGATATAACCGTCCTCATACTCATAATATTCCAGACCGGCGGCATTGGTGTACTTATTGCCATAGAGCTTCCCCGACACCAGTTTCAATTTCGGCGCCGATTCATAGCTTTCTCCCCATTTGCTGTTACTGAAACGAAGCTGCCAATAGCGGTTCGGATCATGCTTCAGCCAGATCTTCAATTCGGCGCTTTGGGCATTGGGAGTCACCGTCCACTCATTTCCGTTGAGCTTCGCTTTTCCTCCCTTCATGGAATAACCCCAGTCATACCAGTTCTTCCAATGTTCCTGCCCATTGATCGAAAGTGCGGTAGAAAAGCGGATTGTCACTCCCTTAAACGGAGAGCCATAGGAAATAAATCCGTTCTCCCACGTGCTGTCTTTGGTCGCTATCGCCATGCCATCGCAGGTTATTCGGGGACTGGTATATACCAACCTGTTTGACGTCGGCCTTGTGACCTCAAGCTTTAAAGACAGCGTTTTTTTCTTTCCGTCCTTGGATACGGCCTTGATCGTAACTTTCCCGCATTTCCGCACATAAATACGCGCTGTTCCGTCATAGGCGGACTGGTATACATAAATCCCCGTCGTCCCCTTGGCATTATCCGCAGGAGTAATCGTGACATACTGGGTCATATCCCGTCCGCCCTGATCCTCCACGACCACGTAGGCGCCGTCCGCCACAGCAGCGGAAAGAGAATTGCCCGACATGCTGATTTTCCTGCCGTTTCCATCCTCCAGATAGATCTTGCTGGGCGTCTGCGCATTTCCTTTGATTGCCACAAATTTGGTGGCGGTTGTGGTATTTCCTGCAAAATCCGCCGCCGTAATCACCACTGCAAAGTAATCCGTATAATTGTTGGCGGTTCCCACCACATATTCCTTTTTGACGGTAACTTTCCCGTTCTTGCTGACGGAAATATTGTTCTTCACGTTATCATTCGGTTCCGTGACCGTATAGCCGTAATTGGAGGATTCAGCCCCCATAATCTCATAGGTAAATTTCTGGCTCTTAGCCTTATAACTGTTATATCCATAACTTCCATACCCGACGGGTACCGCGCTGAACGTGACGTTTTTGCTGCTCAGTACCACGCTGTCCGTAATTTTAGCGGTGTCTATCCGGTTGATGCCCGGTTCCACCGTGAGGGTAAACGAAGTGTTCGACTGATACATCGTGCCGCCCTGAGGCGTGTCGGTAGTGGCCGCCTCGCCGATTCCCGCATAGACGATGATTTTGTATTTGCCGGGTTGGATATAGGACTCCGCCGACACATACAGCTCATCGTTGTCATTTCGGAAAGTGCAGGAAATGCCGTCGCACACAACGCCCCTGCCGTCATAGGCAACCGCGGTAAGATCATGGATATAACTTGCATTTTTGCTGTATTTGACGCTTCCGGCCAGCACATCTTCCTGTCCGGTAAAGATCTTTGTACTCTTTTTGGCGAATCCCAGCTTGTCCTCATAATAAAGGTTCTTGGTGGAAAAACTCTTAGTCAGGGTATTTCCGGAAAGCGTAGCCGTCAAAGGCGCTTTCACGGAAACATCTTGCGCCGGAACGGATATTCTGTTGGGAAGCTGTACCATTTTAACGGAAAATTCATATGTACATGCCGTAGGCGCAGACAAATTTCCGGCGTTTACGCGGATGGATTTGCTCTGCGTATTGCTGTTTTCCGTCTTGGGAATATAGTAATAGACAGGCGTCGTGGGCGAACCTGCCGGAACCGTCTCCTCGCCCTGCGGCGCGGCCGTCACCTGCACCTCGTAATAGACGCTTTCATCCTCCGTGCCGTCGCTGCCGTTTTGCACGGCGGTGAAATTCAGCACGATCTCGTTATACCCCTGCGCGCTGCTCGCAAGATTTTTTAACACAATACCGGCTTCCCCGGTAATTTTTGCTTTCCGGCTGTCCGCATAAAGCACCGGATAGTTCACCTGATCCGGGTCAGAGATCACAAATTCCGCAGAGCCTGCCACCGTAAATTCATAGCGGTTCTCATAATCCAGTTCCATCGCCGTATAAATCGGGTTCCCCGCCTCGTCTTCCGTAATCAGGTTCAGCGTGTCGCCGGGCGTCAGAACTTCCACGGACACCACGCTTCCCATCTGCGCCATGCCATCTTCTCCGACGCCTGTCACAAGACCGTTCCCCCGTACCGTCACAGGCACCCGGTCCTCGGACACGTCCAGAGACAGCAGATAGGGCTGCTCCCGTGTGTCGGAAAGCAGGGACGCCTCCAGATCAAACCGATAATTCCATTTTCCTTCCGCAAGCGTCCGCTCCTGCGTCTGAAAAACAAACTCTGTCTGCTCTTCTGACAGCTGCACCTGATATCCGTAGTCCACGGACACCGTAAACGCCAGAAACTGCGTCTTGTCCAAATCGATCCTGTAAAGGACGTCCGCCGCATCTTCCACAGCCATAATTCCGTCCTGTTCCGGAACGGTTAAAACAAGACCCTCGCAGGTCGGAAACGCTACATACCGATACATTCCGGCCGCTGTGTCAGGGGCTGTCAGTTCTCCCAGATCAGCGCCGTCGCCGCTCCCCGCCTCCGTACCGTCCTGCGTTTGAACCGAAAATGATTCCGCATAAGCGGTCAAAGTGCCGGGGAATGCGTCTACCAGACTCCCGGCCAGCAAAACCGCCGTCAGCAGAATTGCAAGAATCCTTCTCCTCTTCCATTTCATTTTGCTTCTCCTCCCTTTTTATGATGGCAACCATCATCTGATCTATTATGATAAAAACAGACATATCATTTTCAAATTATTTTTATAATAATACACAAACGGTATTTGTTCAACACATTTTTTAGCTTGACCTCAACACGGCTTCCTATTGAATACTCGCCCCACAGCTCTGGCAGAAGCGGTCTCCCTGATGAATCGCTGCGCCGCACTTGGGACACTTTGCGCCCGACTCCGCGCCGCAGACGCCGAGATTAGTGTTTATCAGCCTGATTTCTTCATCATACTTAGCGCCCATTTCCGCTTTTTTTGCCTCCTGCTCCGCAATGCTTTTCTCCAATTCCCCCATCTTAGTCCAGAATTGCGTCAAATCAGCCGGTTTACTCTCTCTACACCATACATCATACGCGGCCATTCCCGCCTGCAGCAGCACATTGCTGCGCTCATTCTGCAGCCGTCCGATCTCGCCGTTGATTGCGGCGAAAGTAGCTTCCCTGCGCAGCTCCAGACTTTTCACCTCCTGCTTCAACTGCTTCTCCTTGTCGTCCTTTCCCAAAAATCCCATCTTTTCCTTCCTCCGTTTTCTTTCATATTTGCTGCGCTGCTCCAAGTCTCTACCTCTTGGTCAGCGTAAAATTCTGTCCCGACAGCTCTATCTTGAGCTGATTCCCCAAAAGCTGATACTGCATGTTAATAGAGAACATGCCAAGAACCCCCGACTGATTCGCCGACAGACTCAGCGTATTGTCGCCTGCCTCCTTATACTTCAGCACGTCCACCCCAATCAGGTTAGTGGCGTCGGCAACCCGCAGCGTGCCATCCGCCTCAAAGGTCATGGTCAGCATCTGCTTGTCATCTGTCCATGTGCCATACAAATCCTCAACCGTGTAGCTGTTTTCCCATGAAAAATTCTGCAGCCGCCCTTCCTCATACATCTGGGCAAACAACACGTATATCATAAGGACGTCTTCATCAATGTACTTGTTGACCGCCTTCAGGGTGACACTTTTAAGCTGCGGAAAATCGTTTTCATTAAAATATCCCCTCTCTCCGGAATCCGAGATCTTGAAAATCGCGCCGCACTCCAAGCTTTCCAGTACGGGAAAGGACGCATCCTCCTTATATAGAAGCGGCTGTATGGAGCCATCTGCCTCCGGCAGCACGGTAACGGAGCGCAGCTTCTCATACTTCCCTTCCAGTACCGTTCCCGACGATACCTCAAGCGTCTCCACATCTTGCTTTGACTCCATTGCTTCCGCGACAGTTTCCTCCGCGCTGTCTCCGCCCTTCTCAGCGACAGCGTCCTTGGCGCTGTCCTGTCTGCCTCCCATGCCAATGACTACGACAGCCAAAATGACCAACAGAACCACCACTCCCGCTCCCGCCGCCATTATCCTCATATTCGCCCCCTTCAGGGAAAAATTTGTACCCTGCGCGGACGAAGCAGCCCTCGCGGACGCCGCAGACTGCTGCACCGACGCCCCGCATTTGGAACAAAACTTTGCATTTTCAGGTATTTCTCCGCCGCAATTTGGACAAAACATTTTCAACCCTCCATGTTTCCGAACAAAATATTTCCTAATGAAACATTTCCTTATTACTCTTTATCCTGCCTTCCTTTTTCCCACATGTTCTATATATTCTTCCCATTGGTCTCTCGGTACTGCAACTCCCCCAATTTTTATGCTCGTCAGACTGCTGCATCCAGAAAATACATAGTCACTTATCTCTGTCACACTGTCTGGTATCTCTATGCTCGTCAGGCTGCTACATGCCACAAATGCCCCATAATCTATGTATGTCACGCTGTCTGGTATCTCTATGCTCGTCAGACTGCTGCATCCATAAAATGCCCCCTCGCCTATCTCTGTCACGCCGTCTGGTATCTCTATGCTCGTCAGACTGCCACAGTTATAAAATGCACTCGCACCTATCTCCGTCACGCCGTCTGGGATTTCTATACTCCTCAGCCTGCCACAGTTATAAAATGCACTCGCACCTATCTCCGTCACGCCGTCGGGGATTTCTATACTCCTCAGCCTGCCACAGTTATAAAATGCACTATCACCTATCTCTGTCACGCCGTCGGGGATTTCTATACTCCTCAGCCTGCCACAGTTATAAAATGCACTATCACCTATCTCTGTCACGCCGTCGGGGATTTCTATACTCCTCAGCCTGCCACAGTTATAAAATGCACTATCACCTATCTTCGTCACGCTGTCAGGAAGCTCTATGCTTGTCAAGCTGCTGCAGTCTCTAAATGCCTCGCTCCCTATCTCTGTTACGGAATATGCTTTCGTTATAGAATATTTTCTCCACCGAGCCTTCACCTTTGAAGGAATTACCAATTCTTTATACTCCACATCATTATGTATAAAAACACTAGCCGTGCCATCTGAATGACAATAAAACTCCAATGCACCTGACTTCACCATACAATCTTCAATATCCGTACCTATAGGCGAAATGCCATCTTCAATCGGTCTTCCTCCCCAAACCACAACCGCCACAACCACAATCAGCACAGCAGCCGCCGCACCCACAATAAAGCCCCACCGCATCTTTTTCTTCCCGGACTTCACCTTCGTCTTGGTTTTCGCCCCGCACTTGGGGCAAAACTTTACATTTTCAGACATTTCACCACCACAATTTGGACAAAACATCTTCACCCCGCCTTTCTTTACTTTTCTATTTTACCCGTGACATCGTCAAAGAGCAGATAGTTTATCCATGCCGAACCGCTGACAAAATCTTTTCTACTGCTACTTATATGTCCGCCTTTTATTCGACCTACTGTTGTTGCTTCACGTCCGCCATATTTTATACTCACCAGATTTCTACATTTGCTAAATGCACCATCACCTATCTCCGTCACACTGGCGGGGATTTCTATGCTCGTTAGACTGTCACAGTCATAAAATGCATTATCGCCTATCTCCGTCACGCTGGCGGGAAGTTCTATGCTTGTCAGACTGCGACAACCGCTAAATGCACTATCACCTATCTCCGTCACACTGGCGGGAAGCTCTATATTCACCAGACTGATACAGCGGATAAATGCAGTATCACCTATCTCCGTCACACTATCCGGGATTTCTATACTCGTCAGACTGTTGCAGTCTCCAAATGTATAATCCCTTATCTCTGTCACACTGGCAGGAAGCTCTATGCTTGTCAGACTGTCACAGCTGCTAAATGCACTATCACCTATCTCCGTCACGCTGGCGGGAAGCTCTATGTTTGTCAGACTGTCACAGCCGCTAAATGCACTATCGCCTATCTCCGTCACGCCGATGGGAAGCTCTATGCTTGTCAGACTGCAACAACCGCTAAATGCACTATCGCCTATCTCCGTCACACTAGCGGGAAGTTCTATGCTTGTCAGACTGCTGCAATCTATAAATGCGTCGATCCCTATCTCTGTTACGGAATATGTTTTCGTTATAGAATATTTTCTCCATCGAGCTTTCACCTCAGAAGGAATTACCAATTCTTCAATATCCACGTCACCATGAATATAAACGCAAGCCGTGTCATCTGAATGGCAATGAAACTCCAATGTATCTGACTTCACAATACAATCTTCAGTATCCGTACCTATGGGCAAAATGCCATCTTCAATCGGTTTTTCTCCCCAAATCACAACCTCCACAGCCGCCCAAACTACAACCGCAAAAACCAGCACAACAGCCGCCGCACCCGCAATATAACCCAACCGTATCTTTTTCTCCGCAGACTTCCCCTTTGTCTTGGCTTTCATTCCGCATTTGGAACAAAACTTTGCATTTTCAGGTATTTCACCGCCGCAATTTGGACAAAACATCTTAACTCTCTCCTCCCTGTTGTTTCACCATGCCTAATCCCGCATCTATGCCGCGGAGGTTATCTGCGGCACTATGCTTTTGATAGCTCGGCAGACTCTCTTACCTTCTTTTGCCGATTATTCCCTCGACAATGTTTTCCACCGTGGACAGCGTCTCCTCGTCCACAGAACGCGGTGCGTTTTCTTTTCCGTCCCACAGCAAGTCGCTTGCTTTCCGGTACGGTTGAAACAGCCTTATTTTTGCAAAAAAGTGTACTTTTTTGCCGATAGGCGGCATATGCTTTTATGCGGCATTTCCCTCGGAAAAAATCATTAAAAACAGGCAAAAAGAGGGGCAAAAAGGTCCAGAAATGTGATTTTAATTGACATCATTAGAAATATGTATTATACTGTTATCTGTATTTCGATATTTTTCGGCAAAAAAGTACACTTTTTTGCCGTTTTATTCATGACAATAGAATTCTCGCGAAGCGTGAATTCTATTGTTTAACATAAGGATGTCTGGCGGAGCCTGACATCCGTTGTTTATCCGCTGAAGCAGCGGATTTTTGGTACTTTTTTGCCCTGTATCGGAAGCTGGAGACAGCCATCCGGCATTCCTTCGCCGCCTTCTCATTTGTAAGCTCCCCTCTTTGCCATCTCTCACAGACCTCTCGAAAATTCTTTGGAAGCTGCTTGGGGGGACGCCCGAATTGTACCCCGTTGTTCTTGGCGGCGGCAATGCCCTCCGCCTGTCTCTGTCTGATATTTTCCCGCTCGTTCTCCGCCACAAAGGACAGCACCTGCAGCACGATATCCGACAGGAATGTCCCCATCAAATCCTTGCCTTTCCTCGTGTCAAGCAGCGGCATGTCCATGACCACGATATCCGCCCCCTTCACCTTGGAAATGAGCCGCCACTGCTCGATGATTTCCTCATAGTTCCTGCCAAGACGGTCGATGCTTTTGATATAAAGCAGGTCGTCCTTCCTCAATAACTCTACCAGCTCCTTATATTGCGGACGTTCAAAATCCTTGCCCGACTGCTTGTCCATGTAGATATTTTCCCTAGGTACAGCCATTTCCTTCATCGACACCATCTGGCGGTCTTCGTTCTGCTCCTTTGAACTCACCCTCACATACCCGTATACCTGATTCATAACTTGCCCTCCGCATTTATGATTTTGATTATAAAGGTATAATAACTGTTGTTTAAAAAAGCCGGCAAAATGCTTGCCCAGAAAACATTTAATTCAAACGGTATGCCCGCCAGCTTCATGGAAACTGTCAATTTTGACTATTGGGATTTACCAACCTTTCTTCATTCTTATTTTCCAGTTCATCATCAATCCGGTCTATCTCCGTAAAATTCGCCCCTTATATCCTCCCTGCGGCAGTCTGTAATTTCAGCTTATCCGTCGTTCTTAAGAAATATTATAACCAGCCGACAGCCAAAAGCCGATCAGATTTCCTTCGGCTTTATGCAATAAAAAAGCACTTACCGTTAAGTAAATGCTAATTTAATCACCGTTTTCTATTCCTTAATCCGGTCTGTCTCCGTAAGATTCACCCCAAATACTCTTTTAGGGAGAAAATAGTCTCATTCCCTGTCTTTGTCTGCTTTAATTCAAAAAGATTATCCTTTGTAATCAGCAAATTATTTGGATTTCTGCCAATAATCAGATATTGGTTCTCTTTGTCAAATGCAATGATTTTCCGGATATCGTCATTAAGTATTATATCCGCATTGTCTATGATGATTAGTCTGCCGGAGGCTTTCTCTATCTCGTCCTTTATTTTTCGGTTAATATCCAGATAATTTATACATACGATTCTCTTGTCTGTTACAGACAGTTCCTGCAAGATGCTGAAAATCAAAGTTTTGCCCATGCCGGAATCGCCCATGAGCAGCGTTATGTTATTTGTAAAATGAAACTCTATCGAAAATGTTGTGTGCCTTGCATTCAGATTCTCCATGATTATCGGTTTACTGTACATTTTGCCACCAGCCTTTCAATTCCTCATAATCACTTATAATTTTTGCCCCATCTTGGTCACATATCTGCACACTTTCCATCAGTAATGTTATGATTGGATATTCAGAATAAACCATCCCCGTCTGATAAGCATAAATTTTATCCAAAGCGTTATCGCCGCATTCCTTCAATGAAAACACTTTCTCCGGGAAATAATAGATATTTAAAGCCGTTTTGCATCCCGTTGACAATTTATCAATATTAAGCACTTCACTATTGATGCCTGATTCAATTCTATAATCCATTCTAAGCGACGCGCCGTCGATTTCCCTTATAATGCCCTCTGCCCTCATGTCAAGCCGCTCTATAATATTCTGATTGAAAAATAAATCATTCAGTTCAACCAATTCCACATCTTTCGGAATATCAGCCTTATTTTTGTATATAGTAATCATAACGCCGCCTCCAAGCCTATTCTTTCAAATTCCTGTTTCAAAAAACTTTCCCTCAGGATTGTCTGCATTTTTTCTGCAAGTGACAGTCTGCTATTGTATAGACCGCACTCATCATCTTCCGCTCTTTCTTTGTAGCCGCAGCAATCAATTTTCCAGCAAGTGCCTATATTGCTTTTGTCAATCGAAAATCCTGTATTTCTGGTCAGCTCATAAAGAAGCTTGGAGGTTATCTGCTCAATATTATATTTATTAATATTGTTCAGCCACTCCGCAATCTCAGGTACTTCCTTATAATCGTTCTGCTTATCAACAGATTCCAAAAGTTTTTCTCTTACAGTAATAAGAAAAGCTCTTTTCTCCCTAAATTTGTCTTTCTCAGCATAAATCCAATTAATCAGCAAAGGAAAACTGAGCAGAACAAATTCAAAAGAAATCAGATTTAACTCATACACATTGTTCTTTTTCTGTATCACCTTTCTTAAAGCGCTAATTTCCCGGATTGATTGGTCATTATCAAATGAATGGTCCAATGCAACAATGTATGTATCATCCGAGTCAATTTGAGTGACGCTCTTCACGAGTTCACTAGAGTTTGTTTTGCTTTCCAGCACAACATCCGGATATAGCACGCTCAGAAACTTCTCCCAAAACTGATATCCGGATTTGTCTTTCCTGTCTTCCGTCCAAAAAAATATCACCTTATATCCTCCCTGCGACAGTCTGTAATTTCAGCTTATCCGTCGTTCTCAATATATATTATAACCAGCAGACAGTCAAAACACAATCAGATTTCCCAAAATTGGTTTCGTATGTATTCCAAACAAAACCACCATAATACATGGCACAAGGATGCGACCGCAAGTTTTCTTGATTTTTATATTTTGAGTTTAATTTCCACTCTCCCACTTGCGCAAAAACATCCATGCGGTTATAATAATCACACAGGCGGAATCTTTTGTGCCATGAGAAGGAGAACCTATGGCACAACACAAAAGATTTCAAGATTTAAACTTAGCGGACGCATACCTGTTCGCCGCCGCATTGGAAGATGCGGAAACCTGCCGCATAACGCTGGAGATCCTGCTCGGCCGGGACGTAAAACACGTCACCGTCCATGCGGAACACTCCGTACTGTTCAGCCAAGATTACCGCAGCATCCGTTTGGACGTCTATGCGAAGGACGCCGAGGGTAGCGACTTCAACGTCGAGATGCAGGGGGACAACGAGGGGAACCTCCCCAAGCGCAGCCGCTACCACCAATCCCAGATGGACGTAATGAGCGTGCCGCCGGGAAGCGATTTTAACGAACTGCGTCCCAGCTATGTGGTGTTCATCTGCCGCTTTGACCCTTTTGGCAGCGGCCTCTACCGCTACACCTTCACCAACCGCTGTGCGGAGAACGGATCGGAATTGGGCGACGGCACCGTCAAAATCTTTCTGAACACGAAAGGGCGGAACGCTTCGGAAGTTCCGAAGGAACTGGTACATTTCTTAGAGTATGTGGAAAACAGCACGGAAGAATGTGCGGATCAACCTGACAACGGCCGCATCCGCCGCATCCACAAACGCGTGACGGCAGTCAAGAAAAGCCGGGAATGGGAGCGAAAGTATATGACCTTTGGAGAACTGCTGGACAAAGAACACAAAGAGGGACATCAGGAGGGATTTCGGGAAGGCTTACTTGAGGGCAATGAGCAAGGATTCCAAAAGGGACATCAGGAAGGACGCACCGAAAGTTTATTGCTCGCCCGGAAAATGTTTGAAGCAGGCGAAACCGACAAGATCTCCCTGCTCTCGGACGAAATCTTCTATCAGGAAATGTGTTCCAAATACGGCATATCTTCCGAGCGGGGATAAAACCACCCTTGCCGTTCCGATTTCATTCTATCTTCTATCTTGTTCTATCTTGTCCTACCTAACCTCATCTCTGCCCATTTCCGGTTTCGTAATGGATGTTGTTTTTGATTGTATTTCTGACTTTTATTTATGATTTTCACTTTTGATTCTATTTCTGAAAATTGAATCTTTAGCAGACACATTTTCTATCATTCCAAGATTCCAACAACACAACAACACAAAACCATTTTCATGAAACTATTTTCATGAAACCATTTTCGTGCATGGCACTCGATTCCGTCTGTTGATATGTCTACTCCCGATCTTCCAGATCCTTCTGCAGTGCGTCCAGATACGGCACCAGAATCCCATGTTTGGAAGGTAGCACATAGGCCGGGTTCAGCTCGTCGAAATGAAAACTCTTGCGCCCGCCGTCCCTCGCCCTCTGCCAGAAGAAATCCAGCATCTCAAAGGGCAGATAGTAGAGCAGATCTTTGTGGGTATAGTAAATGAGAAAGAACGCAATGCCGCCCTGCTTCTCAAATCTGCGCATAAATTCCACCTGATGCGCATGGATATTCTGGAGGGCAAACGTATCCGCGGCGCATTCCTTGGCGTCAAAACACACCGGGAGTCCCTGTACGGCGCCAATATAGTCCACGGTACTTTTCTTCTCAAAATAGGCCAGCGTGATATGCCTGCTCTCCTTATCGATTTTGATCGGGGTAATGGGCGTCGGAATCTTTTGAATCAGCGCAAGTCCGGCCTCCATGTATTTTTCGTTTGTGCGGTTTATCATATCCTCCAAAGTGGAACCTCGGAGTCCTCTGGATTTCCAAGTTGCCATTTCCTTTACCCGGCCGCCTCCGCGGCAGATTCCTTAGTCAAATGTTCCCTTTACTTTCGGGACAGCCCGTCCGAAAGTCCCATTCCCTCCGCCACCGCTTCAAACAACGCCGGATAGGGCGCGGTAATCTCACGCCCCTCGGACCAAACGACCCGGTAAGCATGTAACAGTTGATGAGACAAGCCGTACCGCGCTTTTAGCATATCGTTCACTTTTTGATCCCCATATTTGTAATCTCCGGCCAGCGGATGGCCGATTCCTGCCAGATGGGCGCGGATCTGATGAGGCTTGCCGGTGACCAGTTCCACCTCCAGCAGGGTATAACCGGATGCGGCAGCCAATGGACGACAGATCGTGAGAATCGCCCCGTTTTCTTCCTTGGAAGAACCGTCTGCAAGATTTCCGTCAATTCTGCCTGCAATTCTACCTGCAGTTCTGCCGTCGGTTCCGCCGTGATTCCGCGCCTGAATTTCCACCTTATTGGCACGGGCATCCTTGCGCAGATATCCGTCCAGCCGCAGTTCCTGCCGCAGCTCTCCCACACAGACCGCGCGGTAATATTTGGAGATGCTTCTCGTCCGGAGCGCCTCGCTCAAGGCCTGTGTTCCGGAGAGCGTTTTTCCACACAGCACCAGCCCGCTGGTATTGCGGTCCAGCCGATTGCACACGGAGGGTTTGAAGGTGCGCAGCATTTCTAAAGTAATGCCGCCGCTCTCTAATAAATAGCCGATCAGCCATTCATTCAGGCTTAAGTCCGTGTCTGCGGCCTTCTGTGTCAGAATCCCTGCGGGCTTATTCAGAACCACCCTGTCTTCGTCCTCGTACAACACGTGGATTCCCTCAAGCTGCCGATACGCCCGGCGGAAACTGTCCAAGCGTTCTTCCCCGTCCAGAGAAGCGGAGAATTTCTGAAATGTCTCCTCGGCAAAAAACATCCGCACCACGTCCCCCTGACGAAGCTGTTCCCTGCCCTCCGCCCGACTGCCGTTTAAAGTGATGTTTTTCTTGCGCAGCATCTTATATAAAAATGCATTCCCGGCAGAAGGCAGACATTTCCGCAAAAATTTGTCCAGCCGCTGCCCCGCCTCATTCGAGCCGATCCGAATCTCCTGCATCCACGTTTCTCCTTTTCCGCCCGGCCTTCGCCACCGCCAAACGCCGCCATGCCGCCCGGTTCCCCCTTCTGCCGTCTTTGCCCGGCACCCGCTCCCGCCACCGACAAACGTCTCTGCGCTTTCTGGCGCTTTCCGGCTCTTTCTGCGCTTCCCGGTTCTCCCGCCGTCCCGATCGCTATAAGGACACGCTGTTTAGCGTGTCAATGATTCCGGCAGTGTTGCGTTCTTCCGCATCCAGAGCCTTGAGCTGTTCCAATCTGGCCGTATACTTTGCAAAATCCTTAAAGATTTTGACGGACACATCCCGGAACCCGTCTTTGCGCAAAAGATTGGCGATGTGTTCGTAAAAGCGTTGCTCGTCAAACGCATCGTCCTGCGTAAAACCGCATATTGTGTTGCCTTTCACCGTAATATGCGCCACCTGATAATTACGCTCATAGGAGGTGAAAACCCGATCGTAAAGCCCCCTCAAGCCCTCCATATGGCTTTCAATCTCATCCGCATATTCTGCGCTGCAGCCCTTATAGCGCAGGAACATAAACGTGTCGATAGCGCTTTTACAGGCGGGAAGACAGCCCAGCACGGCCACGATGGTCAACAGATTCATACGGCTCCCCGTTGCGGCGATTCCCGCTATAAAGAGGCTTGCGGAAACGGCGAAATACAAAACCGTGCGGGCCAGCTCATAACGTCCCTGTACTTTCAGATAATCTCTTGTCCCTTTATACGAGTCATAGAAAAATAATCTGGATATTTTCATTGCTATCACCGATTTCTATCACTAATTGCCACAGCACTAATTGCTGCCGCCTAATGCTATTGCCTAACGCCATTACCTGACGTCATTACCCACACCATTACCTAACGCCATTACCTGACGTCATTACCAATCTGCGCTTCATACTTTCATTTTGTGCATACATTTCAGCGCGAACTCATGGGGCAGCACTTTGGACAAAAGCTCCACTCCCTTGATCGGCAGGCTGTAAACGGATTTCGCTCTTCTGTGCAGAGAGTCTTTGAGCGCTTTCCGCACCACCTGATCCGCCCGCACCATGGTGTACTTCTTGATAGAGAGCGTCCGCCCGTGCTGCTCCGCAATATCAAAAAAGGGCGTATCCACCGGGCCGGGACACACGCTGGTCACATAGATCCCCCGCTCCCTCAGCTCCTCGCCGATCGCTTGGGAAAAACGAAGCACATAGGCCTTGCTGGCCGCATAAACCGCAAAATCGCTCTGCGGCAGGAACGCGGCGCAGGAAGAGAGCTGGATAATGCGGCTTCCCCGTCTCATATAAGGGATCATCCTGTGCGTGATATTGGTCAACGCCTCGCAGTTTAGACGGATCATCCCCGTCTCTTCCTTCCGGTTCTGCTCCGCAAAAGATCCCATAATTCCGTATCCGGCACAGTTGACCAGCACCCGAATCTTGGCGTGGCTTTTGCGCACCGCACCCTCCAGCCGCTCCAGCTGCACATTGCTGGTGACGTCCATGGCGAAAATCCGGCTCTCATGCTGCAGGCTCTCCGCCACCTCCTCCAGCTTGTCCCTGCTCCGGGCCACCAGCCAGAATTGATCGATGGATGCAAAAGAACGGTCCATCTGGCGTGCAAACTCCCGCCCGATTCCGGAGGATGCTCCGGTGATAATTACAATATTCATACTGTTCTCCTCTCGTTTTGTTTTTAGATGTAGCTGATTGCAAAACGATATTTTTTGGAATCCGAATTGTGCAGATTGTATATTCATAAGCAGACCC
>JAMPGV010000039.1 GCA_023663735.1 Muribaculum sp.
CGTAATTCGTCTCTGCGGACAGGTCGGATAGGGTTTCCGTGTGCGTGGCAGTGTCGGCATATGCGGAGATGATAAAGGGACGGGACTTCCAGTCCGTCTCTCCTGATGCGCGGTAGAACAGCTTAGCGTAAAGCATGTCATTTTTGTGCCAAGGCGTGATCTGAATCTGCACGTTCGCCGTGTTGACGCTTGCCTGTACCGACGCTGTGACGGTTGCCTGAGAGATGTCCGCAGGTTCAATGGTCAGCGGCTCGGACGCAGTTATGACAGTGGCGGCGGATTCGCCTGTATATACCGTCAGCTTAGGGAGCAGCGTCCTGCCCGAGGGTCGCGCGATGGCGTAATATTTTCCCGGTATGCTGTTGCCGTTTTCGTCCGAATAGGCATATGCGGAATAGGAAAAGGATAAATCCATGCTTTCCAATTGTTGGCTGAAAATGTATTCTTGGTTAGGGTTTTCCACCGTCCAGACGATTTTCGCGGAGTTATAACCCACCGATTCCGCCTCGATGGAGGTGATTTTGACTGCGGAGGTCTCCACGGGCGGGGCGGTGGTAAACCGCCCCGGAGTGGTGAGGAAATAGTATTTGGAAGCGGATAGATACACGATGCGGTAATAGTAGGTAGTATTCGGCTTCAGGGGGCCGCCGCCCTTGGGAAGAAAATCTCCCTCCAAATCATAATAGTACAGAGAGTTTTCGTAAGACTTCATCTGCAGCTTGGCATTGCGGAGCGATACGGCAGTAAAGCCTGTATTCACATCGGACTGTGCTATGTGAGACACCTGCGGGAAAAATCCTGCGGCAAGCGTCTCGTCCGTGGTGTACAGTACCATAAAGCCTGAGCTTGTCGGAAAGCTGATTGCTTTGTTGGAGAGAGCTGCCGAGAAATGCGCGGCGTAGCTTCCCGGGGACATGGAAGCTTGTGTCAGGGTATATCCCAGCGTCTCGTCCGTGAGATAATCGGTCGCCTTGCCCGCCGCAAACATGACGGCATCGGACGGATTCGGCTCTGCGGAGTCGGTACCGTCCGCAGAGGATATGACATCTGTGTCGGAATTGGACTCGGTTTCCGTAGGATTGGGTTCTTGGTCAATCAAAAACATGTCGTCGCCGGCGTGCGTCTGACCAGAAGCAAGAGCCGCAAGACCTGTCTGCGGCATGGAAGCGGTCAGGACGGCGGCAGTGAGGAAAACGGATATGATACGGGATAGTATCCGAGGCGGCGTGAGGGACAGTATTGGAAATAGCGTACAAGATATGGTATGTTGACGGCTCAGGTAATTTTTTCCTTTTTTCAAGTTGCTCATATGGAATCCTCTCATGCTGAAACCTCCGGAATCTATATTTGTATATATTTATGCTGTGTCTATGTCATAACGCTATTTGGAGCAAGCCAAACACCGAACAAACACAGAAGTAGACGTTTGCGAAACGATATTTTTTGGGTTCCAATTTGCACAATGACTCTTTGCAAATTAGAGCGTTTCGCAACGCCTACAAACATACAAGGTTTGTGAGGCTGGTTCTGAATAGTTGGCATTACTTTTCAAATGACAGCTATATTATAACACTATCCAACGGGAATGAGAATATGTGAAATCCGTTACCGATTAAATTGGATTCTTGGCAAAGTTGGAAAATCAGGAATTCAGAAATCCCAAGATCGAAAAACTCAAAAAATTTCAAAAATCAAAAAATTCAAAATTCCAGTTGACATCGAAAAGACAGGGTGCTATACTTCAATAGAACAGGCAAAGACGCTTTGGGATATTCCCGAGGCGTCTTTTTACATGGCAGATATCCGGTGGAACGGGCGTCCGCCATGCGGCAGGGCTTGTAACAGGCGGTGCAAAGGGGCATTCGTGGGAGTGCCTCTCTGTACCGCCTATTTTATTCGGAGGAGGAGAAGATTATGGAAGAAGTATCAAGTATGGTATTCGGCGTATGGTTTTTGATCGGCGCTGCGCTGGTGTTCTGGATGCAGGCCGGTTTCGCCATGGTGGAGACGGGGTTTACCAGAGCCAAGAATGCGGGCAACATTTTGATGAAGAATCTGATGGATTTCTGCATCGGCACGGTGGTGTTTATCCTGATCGGTTTCGGGCTGCTGCTGGGCGAGGATTTAGCGGGGCTGATTGGCAAACCCGGTTTTGATATTTTTACCGCCTATGAGAGTTTCGACTGGTCGAATTTTGTGTTCAATCTGGTGTTCTGTGCGACTACTGCGACCATCGTCTCCGGGGCGATGGCGGAGAGAACGAAATTCCTGTCCTACTGCATTTATTCCGGTGTGATCTCCGCGCTGATTTATCCCATCGAGGCGCACTGGATCTGGGGCGGCGGTTTTCTGGCGCAGATGGGATTCCACGATTTTGCGGGTTCCACGGCCATCCATATGGTGGGTGGTATTTCCGCACTGATCGGCGCCAAAATGCTGGGTCCCCGGATCGGCAAGTTTGTGAAGGACAAAAACGGGAAAGTGACGAAAGTCAACGCTTTTCCCGGACACAACCTGCCTGTGGGCGCGCTGGGCGTGTTCATTCTGTGGCTGGGATGGTACGGCTTTAACGGTGCGGCGGCGGTCAGCATCGAGGAGCTGGGTTCCATCTTTGTGACAACCACGATCGCTCCCGCCATCGCTACAGTCGTGTGTATGGTATTTACTTGGATCAAATACGGCAAACCGGATGTGTCCATGTGTCTGAACGCTTCGCTGGCAGGGTTGGTGGCGATTACCGCTCCCTGCGATGTGACGGATGCGCTCGGCGCGATCATTATCGGTGCGGTAGCGGGTCTGCTGGTGGTGTTCGGCGTGTGGTTTTTGGATTACAAGTTACATATTGACGATCCCGTGGGTGCGGTGGCAGTTCATTGTCTGAACGGTATCTGGGGTACGATTGCGGTGGGACTGTTTGCCACGGATACGGCTCCGGCGTTTGCGAGAGGCGTGTCGGGCGGCGCCAATCAGATTGCCGCAAAAGGCCTGTTTTATGGCGGCGGATTCAAGCAGCTGGGCTTGCAGCTCATCGGGTTTGCGGCCGTGGCGGCATGGACGACCGTGACAATTACGATCACGTTCTTGGTCATCAAAGCGCTGGTCGGCCTGCGCGCCAGCGAGGAGGAGGAGATTATCGGTTTGGACATCACGGAACATGGCCTGCCTTCCGCCTATGCGGGATTCAGCCTAATGGATATTTCCAACACGATGACCATGGACGCCAACGAGAACACGGATCTGGGCGTGTCCGAGTATGCGGCGGCTTCCGAGGTGCAGAAAAATGCAGCTGTATCGGTGGTGTCGGCTCCGGTGGTCTCCGCAAGCGGCATCCACAAAGTGGTCATTGTCACCAAGCTGTCCCGGTACGAGAAGCTGAGGAAAGCACTGAACGATCTGGGCGTGACGGGCATGACCATGACGCAGGTCATGGGCTGTGGAATCCAGAAGGGCGCCGGAGAGAAATACCGCGGCGTGGAGCTGGATGCAACTTTGCTGCCGAAGGTGAAGATCGAAGTGGTTGTCAGCAAAATCCCTGTGGAAGATGTGATCGAAACCGTCAAGAGAACGCTTTATACCGGACATATCGGAGACGGTAAGATCTTTGTCTACAATGTGGATCAGGTTGTGAAAGTCCGCACCGGCGAGGAAGGATTTGCCGCTCTGCAGGATGTGGAGTAAATCAGTTTCAAAAAGCTTTTATCGTTCTTCTTTTGCGTGTCTCTCCTGTGCAGATTTGTGTAGAGAGACGGTTCCCCGGGTGCTTCCACCACCCGGGGATCATAGACTGGGGCTGCCGGATTGCGCAGCCCCTTTTTTGTATGGAAAAATACAAGCGGAGCAACTGAAGCCGCTGTCAAATTATATTTGTATAAACAGCGGAAGAAGTATATAATAAAAACAAAAAACAGGTGCAGCCGCCGCCCAAGAGCTTTCTAAGCGGTATGCTTTTGGCGGCGTGGCTTAGGAAACGATGATTCAATCAGCGCTTCCCTAGAAGTGTGATTCGGATGGCAGGGTATGATATCATATGACACAAAAGCAAGAGATACAGAATGACAATCTAAGAGAACAGCCGCGGAATCCGGCGTCTTTCCTCTCGCAGTGGAAAGAAGTAATCCGAGCGGACGAGATCCGCACCTTGGCGACGACGCTCTATCTGCTGCTGATGCTGGTGATGTTTCCGCTGTATGTGGAGAACCGTTACCGGGCCATGGGCGACTGCAAATGGAAATTTTATTGTGCCGTCACCCTGCCCTATCTGGCGGTGATGCTGCTTGCGGCGCTGCCGGAGGCGGTTCGCTGTATCCGGGGCAGAAAGCTGCCTCAAGTCGGTCTCTGCGATCTGATTGTGGGAGTCTATAGCGTCTGTGTGTTGATTTCCTTTGGGATGGGCGATGACAGACAGGCGCTCTGGCAGGGGGCGTCGGGCTGGCATATGGGGGTGGCTGCCCAGCTTTTATTAGCAGGTTCCTATCTGGCGGTGTCCCGCAGCAAGGTGTCTGCGGGCTGGCTTGCGGGCTGTAACGCGGTTGGATCCGGAATCTGTTTCCTGATTGGCATTTTACAGCGGCTGGGTTTTGATTTGCTGGATCTGTATTACGGGATTCCCAATGTGGCGATATCGGATTTTCTGTCTACGATCGGCAACCGGACGTGGATGTCCGGCTATGCCTGTGCAGTGTTCCCGATGGGCGTGTATCTCTACTGGCGCGCGGAGGCCTGTGCGATCTGCCGGACGGTAACAGGTTCGGGTGAAGCGGGGGGGCGCGGCGCGGTTTTCTGGCGGCGGATGCTGTGGGGGGGATACAGCGCCTTGGCGTTTATCGGCCTTGCAGCTACTTACAGCGACAGCGCCTATGTGGGATTGGCGGCGGTGTTCTTCGCCTTGGGGGTACTCAGCATTGGGGATGCGGGAAAAATGCTCTCGTTTGGGCGGGTGCTGTGCCTCTGGTTTGCCTCGGCGCTTTTGATGTGCGGATTGAGAGGGATGCGCAGAGAATTCGTGCGCGATGAACGGGGACTCAGCGTCTATGTCTACCGCTGGCGCTGGATGCTCATCGGGCTGATCGTCTGCATCCTGTTCACACTGTTGCTGCGTCTGTATATCGTCCGCAGGATGGGGAGGCTGAATGCGGTGATGGACGAGGCGCGCAGGCGAAAGCTGCAGAGGAATTGCGTTTTGGCGGCGGGCGCAGGATGCGTCTTGCTGGTGCTGTTTGTAGCGTGTAATACAAACGGTGTGCTGGAGCGGTTCTTGTCCGTAACGGTGCGCAGCCGCTATCTGTATTTTGACGACGCGTGGGGGGACATGCGGGGAGGAACATGGAAGATGACCTGTGAGCTGTTCGCCGGACTGCCGATTAGGAAGAAACTGTTCGGCGTGGGGGCGGACGGCTTTGCGGTTTACAGTTACGGGATCCCGGAGTATGCGCAGAGGCTGCGCGAGGTGTGGGGGAACGCGGTTCTGACCAATGCCCACAATGAGTGGTTGAATATGTTTTTCTGTCAGGGGATTGTGGGCGGTCTGGCTTATCTGGGTATTTTTGTGGGGGGAGCTGTGGCCTGTCTGTGCGGCCGGGAAGAGCGGGTTCCGCCTTTGGCACAGGCGGTGGGTCTGTGTCTGCTGGCTTATCTGGCGCACAATTTTTTCTGTTATCAGCAGGTCTGTGCCACCGGACCGATTTTTGTGCTGCTGGGAGCGGCGATGGCGCAGCTTCGGTATGGAGGGAAGGAAATTACTTGACTTGAAAAGGGAGGAATCGAGTAAAATGGAGAAACGAATTTTAACCTATCGCAAATACATCGACCAATTGTTGAATCAGGACTCTGCGGATTGGGAGAAAGCCAAGGCGGAACATCTGACGCAGATCGCATTTTTCCAGCACGAACGGCTGATCCACCTGATTGTCACCGTGATCTTTGCCCTGTTGACTATGGCCGCTGTCTGCATGTCTTTCCTGCTGATGGCAATGGAGCGGGACGGCGCGCTCGGCTGGCTGCTGGCATCGGCGGCGTTCGCGGTGCTGCTGGTTCCCTATGTGCGGCATTATTACATACTGGAGAATGAAGTGCAGAAGATGTATTGGCAGTATGACCGGATGGTGGCAAAAGCGGGGTTTACGTTCTATTCCCGGCTTTAGCATAATTTCATAAAGGAATTCCAAAAAGATTGGTAAAAAACACGGAAAAGATATTCTTGTAGAAAGATCGTTTATACAATATAATGAAATTAACTGGAGCGCAACCGCTTGCGCAACTTTTGCGCAAGCGGTTGTTCGCGGAAAATACAAAACAGGAGGGATGACATGAAGCGCAGGGGTAAGCAGTATTGGCGGAAATTTTTATGCGGGATTCTGTCGGCGGCTATGGTGTTCACCGGGAGCGGGGTTCCGGCGGCGTCTGTCCGAGCCGCGTCCGGAGTGGGAGAGTCGGAAGCGGACAACCGTGCGATCGGAGTCCGGACGGCGGAAGAATCGGGAACGGGCAGTCAGGAGACGGTCTGCGATGTGATCGCGGGCGGTGATTTCGCATGGATGGAGTGGGCTGACGGGAATCTGGGAAGCTGGAAGTTCCCGGACTGGTCGGCGGTTGGAAATGTAAAGCTGGACGGCTGGGCTTCCCGCACGGATCCCAAAGATGTAGAGGATGGAGATGAGTCTGCCGATTATGGGCTGGCCATTACTTTTAAAAGTGATTTGGAGCAGGGTGGAACCTTTGCGCTGTATCAAGAGCTTTCTCAGGAACTTCCGGCGGGTACTTACCGTCTGGAGGGCTATGTGAAGAGCGCCTCGGGGGCGAGTGTCCTTGTGGGCGGCACTTATGAGGAAGCGCTGGAAAATCTGGGAACCGGCGACGGGGATGATCTGGTGCAGGAGAGTGCGGACGACAACGGCTGGACGAAGGTGGAGAGGGAATTCACGGTGAAAACCGCCATGGCGGAGTATGTGGCGGGCGTCCGTGTGGCAGCTGGATCCGGCGCATGGGTCTGTGTGGACGATATCACTCTGATATGTCTCTCCCAAGGGGCGGAAGGCTATACGCTGGAGGAACTGAAAACCTTGTATGAGAAGGCGGCAGCCCTCGTAGAGGGGAAGACTGCCGAGGACTTCAAGGCGGGATACGAAGCGCTGCAGGAGGCATTGGATGCGGCAAAGCTTCTGATCGACGGCAGTTCGGCGGACACGGCGCAGATCACCGCGGCCTATGAGGCGCTGGATGAGGCGGCGAAGGGATTACAGGCGAAGGAGATCGAGATCTGCTTTCGGGTCTATGACAGTGCGGCAATTCCCTTGATTGCCAGAAAAGGCAGCGGACTGACGAAGTTTGACGGAGCAGGACAGACCGTTGCCTTGGAGACTTATGACGCCGGAGTGGAATGGGCTTCGTTTTACGCCATGACTGCGGTGGAAGGCTGCGACAACTGGTATGAGCTGACGTTTATTCTGCCGGAGGCTGAGGAGAAGATCTTTTTTGAGCTTTACAGCGGGAATACGAGCGCGAGCGGCTGGATTACAAAGTTTACGGAGGGCGGCGGAGAAAATGCCACGGACATTCAGCCGCTGCGCGAGGGGAAGTGCTGTTATAAAGCGGGAAAGCTGTATGCTTCCATCGAGGAGGCTCCCGCGGAACAACCCGAGAAAAACATTGTTTTGTATTATTATGCGGCGGATGCGGAGAAATTGGGGATCAATCTCTGGTCGGACTGCGGTGAAAATCTTGTCACTACGGCGGATGCGGCGGATTGGTACATCTGGCGTGCGGGGGACATCTATGAAATGACACCTGTGTCAGGGCATAAGGGATGGTTTTGGATCCCGTTGACGTTTCGCGACGGCGCAGATGCGGACAAAGCCGGTTTGGATCTCTATGATGACGGCGACGAGAATGCCAAAGTGGGAAGCATTTCCTACACATGGGACGGCAAGGAAATTTATGCGCAGATTTCAAGCGGAGAAAAAGCGTGTTATGCGGTGAAAGGCAGCAAAGTTTACGGCGGTACGCAGGAGGAAGTGGCGGCGTATCTGCGCAATGTTACGCTGCATGTCTATGGCGGAGAACAGAAACCGAGTCTTCAGTATGCGGGGACTTTGGAGTCCATCGATGAGGAGAGCGGTGCAAAGAGTACGCTTAAGGCTGACAGCACCGACGAGTGGGGCAACGGATATTATGATTTGAGCAAAGATGCGGCGGGCGACGGCTGGTATGAGCTGACCTTTATTCTGCCGGAAGGCAAGGCCTCTGAGAAGCTCATGGGGCTGTATCTGGACGGCGAGTGGAGCAAAGATCTGGTCAACGGCCCTACGGAGAACAATTGGGAGGCCGATATCACACAGGTGTTTGCAGGCCTCGCCTACTATAAGGGCGGTGTGTTCTATGCGGATAAAGGTTCGATTCCCGGCGGCAATCTGGAGGCGTTAAGACAGGCGCTGCAGCAGCGGATCGCCGTCATGAAGAATTTGCAGAGAGACAATTATGAGGCGGAGAGTTTTGCGGCGCTGCAGAGCGCTCTGGCAGACGCGGAGAAGGCGCTTGCGGATTACGCCGAAGTGGAGACGGGATCTGAGGAGGCCGAGACAGCTCAGGCCGCTTTGCAGGAGGTGTACGATAAGCTGGGTACGGCCTTCGACGCGCTGATTCCCGTCAAGGAGGCGGAGATTTCCGTAAAGCCGGTGGCGCTTGCGGACGATTTCATCACCGGCGCGGATCTTTCTTCCTATATCGCGTTGAAGGAAAGCGGCGTAGTCTTTAAGAACAGCAAAGGCGAAGCGCTGTCCGACGAGGAATTTTTTGACATGCTCCGGGAGGGCGGCACGAACTGGGTGCGCATCCGGGTCTGGAACGATCCCTACGACAGCAACGGCAGCGGCTACGGCGGGGGCAACTCCGATTTGGAGAAAGCGGTGAAGTTGGGCAGACTGGCCACAGAAGCCGATATGCGTGTGTTGATTGATTTCCACTATTCGGATTTCTGGGCGGATCCTTCCAAACAACAGGCTCCCAAAGCATGGAGCGCTTATACTTTGGCGCAAAAGAAAGAGGCCATCCATGATTTTACGCTGGAGAGCCTGAACACGCTGCGTTCATCGGGCGTGGACGTGGGTATGGTGCAGGTGGGCAACGAGACCAACAACAGCGTCTGCGGCGAGAGCGACTGGGAGAATGCCGCAGCGTTGTTTAGCGCCGGTTCTCAGGCGGTCCGGGAGTTTGACAAGAACTGTCTCGTGGCGGTGCATTTCACGGATCCGCATACGGCGGGAGAGTTTGACGGCATCGCATCGACCCTGCAGGCCAAGGGTGTGGACTATGACGTATTTGCCGCTTCCTACTATCCCTACTGGCATGGTACGACTGCGAATCTCACGGAAGTCTTAGGGGATATCGCCGCAAATTACGGTAAAAAAGTCATGGTGGCGGAGACTTCCTGGGCTACCACTTGGGAGGATGGAGACGGCCATAGCAATACCGCGCCTAAGACGGTGGGGCAGGATTTAAATTATGCGATTTCCGTTCAGGGTCAGGCGGACGAAATCCGGGACGTGGTGAATGCCGTGAATCTGGTGAACGGCAGCGTAAGCGGCGCGGGGCTGGGCGTGTTCTACTGGGAACCGGCATGGCTTTCCGTATATTATGCGTACAATGCGGACGGCAGCGTGAATCAGTCTGCGTATGATAAAAATAAGGCGTTGTGGGAGAAATACGGATCCGGCTGGGCGTCCAGCTGTTCTTATGAATATGATCCCTCCGACGCGGGTTTGTGGTACGGCGGCAGCGCCATCGATAATCAGGCATGGTTTGACTTTGACGGAACGGCGCTTCCTACGGCGGAAGTCTATCGGCTGATCCGGACGGGTGCCGTGTCCCGGCGCACCGTGTCGCAGATCGACAGCCGGATCACCCGGAAGCTCAAAGTGGGCGATGCGGTGGAGTATCCCGCATCCGTTGCGGTATCTTTCAGCGACGGAACTTCCATGGACTGCCCTGTAGTCTGGAATCCGGACGAGATGAGGATGGTGAGTACGGACAGCGCCGGTCTTTACACGGTGACGGGAACGGTGAGCTGTGTCTACGACGACGGCACGGGCAGCATGAAGACGGAAAAGTATAAAGTATCTCTGGAGATTCAGGTGGAGTATGCGGGCAATGTGCTGCAAAATCCCGGATTTGAGCAGAATATGACGGGATGGACGCTTGCCTATGCGGGAGACGACGCATCCGACTATACGGTGAAACCTACCGGGGAAACCCCCAGAAGCGGCGGGTATGCGCTCAATTTCTATCGGACTGCGCCCATGGCGTTTCAGGTGTCGCAGACGCTGGAGCATCTGGCTCCCGGCATGTACACTTTCGGAGGCTATATTCAGGGTGGTTCCGCAGGCGCGGAGGATTTGCAGTATGCGGTGGTGAGAGTGCGCAAGCAGGATGGCAGCGAGGCGGTCTATAAAGCGGAGAGTTCTCTGAGCGGCTGGTTGAACTGGGCCAATCCCGAGATCACCGGCATTGCCGTGGAAGCTGGGGACACGCTGGAGGTGGGCTTCGAGGTCAATACTTCTGTGGCGGATGCATGGGGCAGTATCGACGACTGCTACCTCTACGGAAGATACAGCCTGCTGGTGGATGAGGAGCTGCAGAACGGCACGCTCACATTGAGCAATCTGGAGCCTACCAGCGGCGAAGTGGTGCGGGTGACCGCGCAGCCCAAGGCGGGATATGGACTGAAATGCATCACCGTGAGCGGCGATGCGGTGAAAGAGGCGATCCTTGCTGGCGACGGCGCTGTGGCAGGGTATGAGGAAACCACGCACACTGCTTCCCTGACCTATGCGGATCAGGCGGAGGCCGCCACGGCAGCGTTTGCCATGCCGGACGGCATCGTGACGGTTCGGGCAGAGTTTGTCAGCCTGTTCGGGGAGAATGCTGTCGATCTTGGCAGCGCAGATGTGCAGGTGACGCCTATTCCCGTGCAGTATTATACGGGCAAAAAACTGACCCCCGCAGTCACCGTGACTTATAAGGGATATCGCTTGACAGCCGCCGATTACAGCGCGGCCTACAGCGGCAATACCGACATCACCACGGCGGAGAACCCTGCCGTCGTCACGCTGACGGGCAAGGGGAAATTCACGGGAAGCCGCACGGTAGAATTTGCGATCGCGGAAGACAACCGGACGGATCTCTCCAAGGCGGCAGTTAATTTTAAGGACTACGACGACGTCTTAAAGAAGAGCTATTATTACACCGGGGAGGAAATCCAGCCCAAGGTGGAGCTTGTCTTGGGAGACCAAACGATATCCGAGGACAATTACGACATTTATTACGAGAAGAACATCAAAGTGGGCAAGTCCGCGAAGCTGATGGTTGTGGCGAAGGGAACGCAGTATAAAGGCTCTCTTGCCAAGAGCTTCACCATTGCCAAATGTCCCGTTTCGGAGCTGTCCGTCAGCAATCCCGCGGGCAGCACCTACACCGGGAAACCGATCATTCCCCTTGTCACCGTGCGGTACAAAAGCACGGTGCTGCAGCAGGGCAAGGACTATACGGTCAGCTATAAGAACAACACCAATGTGAGCAAAACGGATGCGCAGGGCAATTCCACCACCTACCTGACGATAAAAGGCAAGGGCAATTACACCGGCATATCGGAGAAAAAATATTTTACCGTCAAGGCCAAGTCCATCGCGGACATCAGCGTGGAGGCCACGGTGGAAGATCTGGCGGTGAAAACTTCCGCCCAGACCGTAAAGGCGGCGGTCAAGGACGGAACAAAGACTTTAAGCGCCAAAGACTATAAGATCACGGAAGTGAAAAAAGCGGACGGCGCTGTGGTGGAGGGCGGCAAAGTCAAAGACGCCGGCAGCTATGTGGCGGTTCTGGAAGGACAGAACAACTACACCGGGAAAAGGGAGATCGCATTCCGGGTTTTGGAGAAAGAATTTTTGATCTCCAACGCTACCGTCAAGACCGCCAAGCAGGTTTACACGGGATCCGCAGTCAAACTCACCACGACGGGGGAGAATCCCGGACTGGTGGTCCGTGTCGGGAAAGATACTCCCGCGCTCACGGAGGGTACGGATTATCTCGTGACCTATGACAACAATATCAAGGCGGGAAGCGCCAAGATCGTGATCACCGGTATCGGCAATTACGGCGGCACGAAGAAAGCGGGATTCACCATCGTAAAGAGAGCCATGAATTCCGAGGATAAAGCGGAAGGAATGTCCGATGAGCAGAAGGCCAAGACCGGATTCATCCGGATGGAGCTGGTGGAGGACGACATTTACGGCAAGACGCAGTATTATACCGGTTATAAGCTGGAACCCGCATTGAAAGTGACGGCGCTCAACGACGGCAAAACGGTTTCGCTGAAGAAGGGTACGGATTACACGGTAAGCTATAAAAACAACGTGAAGTCCGGCGGCAAAGCGACGATCGTCCTAAAGGGCAAGGGCAATTACAGCGGCAGCGTTACCTTCCGCGACGCTTTTGAGATTCACGACAGGAATCTGGATCAGCTGGTGGTATCCGTGGATCCTGTGGTATACACGGGCAAGGCGATCAAGCCGGAGATCAATTTTGTGGATAAGAACACCGGCGCATCCGTGAAGCTGAAAGCCGGAACCGCCTATAGCGTGTCCTACAAAAACAATACCAAGGTAGCGGGCAAGGACGCTTCCAAACAGCCCTATGTGGTCATCCGTGAGAAGGGAATGCGCCCGAGCGGGGAAAAACAGAGCTTAACCGTGAACTTTACCGTTACCACGGCGGCCATCACCTATCAGAACGTGCAGGAGATCCCGGTTCAGACCTACAAGGGCAAGGCGCTGCAGCCCAAGGTAAAGGTCACGGTGAACGGAAAAACCCTCGTATCCGGCAGGGACTATCTGGTCACCTATCAGGATAACGAGGGCAGGGGATACGCGACGGCTCGGATCACCGGTATCGGCAATTATGCGGGAACCGTCGCCAAGCGTTTTGTGATCAAATAATTTGGAAAATAATTTGGAATGAGAAATTTATCTCCCGTAAAAAATCTGTGCGATGGGGGAGTCCGGGGACAGCACGATAGTCTTGTTGTCCCCGGCCATGGAAATTTTCAGCGCATCCAGACTTCTCACAAAGGAGTAAAACTCCTGTTTGGAGGGATCTGCGTAAGCCTCGGAGAGAATGCGCATATACTCGGCCTCTCCCTCAGAGATCAGAATCTCCGCATTTTTCTCGGCTTCGGAGATCATCACGGTGACTTCTTTATCGGTGGTATTGCGGATGATCTGCGCCTCGGAAGAACCTTCCGCGGTGTAGGTCGCCGCAATATTGTCGCGTTCGGAGATCATGCGCTCATACACGGCGGCTTTGTTGTCGCCGGGCAGGTCGAGCTGTTTGGTCTCAAAGGCCAGAAGTTCGATGCCGTAGGAGTCCAGCGAGCTGCCGATATTAGCGATGATCGCTTGGGAGAGCGCGCCGTCCCGACCGCTGATCACGTCATTCTGCGTGGTGGAGCTGATGACATTTTTGGTGGAGTTGTATACGATGGTGTTCAGCCGCGCCTCCGCATTGGTGATGGAGGAGTTCAAGGTCTGGGCAAATTTTAAGGGATCCGTGATATGCCAGAGGATATAGCTGTCGCAGATCATGGTCTTCTTGTCGCTGGTGATGACGTCGGAAGACGCCAGATCATATAAAAGCGTCTGTTTGGGCAGTTTGTCCACGCTCTGGATAAAGGGAATTTTGAAACTGACACCTGCGTCATCTACGACATGATCCACTTTCCCAAACTGGCGGATCAGGCTGTATTCGTTTTCGTTTGTGACCACGATGCCGGACGCTCCCACCGTGAGGAGCAGGAGCAGCAGAATGATCAGGCTGATTCTTCTTGCGGTTTTCATAGGGTCTATTCCTCCTTTTCCGAATTGTCGTAAGAATCTCCGGTGAAAGATTCCACGGGATAGAAAAGCTGCATGTTGCCGTCGGGACTCTCGATAATCACTTTCAAGTCGGGCAGCACGTCCTCCATGGTCTCATAGAACATGCGCTGTTTGGTGATGCCGGGATTTTTGATATATTCCTCATACATGGCGTTAAAGCGCGCCACCTGTCCGGTGGCCTCGTTGATGCGGGCGGTCTTCTGTGCCTCGGCGGCTTGGATGATATTGTCCGCCTGCGCCTGTGCCAGAGGAATCTGTTCGTTGCGGTATTTGTGCGCATTGTTGAGGGCTGTTTCTTTTCCCTGTTTGGCGGTTTCCACTGCCTTGAACGCCTCCATGACCTGAACGGTGGGCGGCTCGGAATCCTGTATGGTGATATTCACCAGCTGTACGCCGATGTCTTGCGCGTCGAGGCGTTCCATAATCATTTCTCTGATCTCGGCCTGAATCTCATTTTTCCCGGTGGTCAGCACATCGTCCACGGTGTAACTGCCGATCACCGTGCGGATGCAGCTCTGGCTCACATTTCGCAGAATGTCGTCGGGGTCTTTGGACGCATACACCGCTTTGACCGGATCGCTGAAGCGGTATTCCACGAAGAAATCCACGTTCACAAAATTGTAGTCTGAAGTAATCATCAGGGATTCGGCGGAGGTTGTCTCATTGCTGGCCACGTCATAGCCGATGGAGAAGCCTTGGATGGTGGTGTTTACCTTCCGAACCTGTTGGATCAAGGGAATTTTAAAGTGGAGTCCCGGGTCCGTGACGGCCTTGGCTTTTCCCAAGGTGATCAGCACGGCCTGCTCCTGCTCCCTAATCTGGTAGGTGGAGAGGGAGGCGAGGACGATCACGGCCATCACGGCAAGCAGGATGCCGACGATTCTGCCTGCGGATCTGCCCGCTTTCTCATGAGGACTTCCCGTTCCCATGGTCTCAAATCCCTGCGCGCGGTTCCGCGCCGAGTCGTTGTGGATCTTGTCTCTTAACATACAATCACCATGTCCTTTCTAACTGTTCTAATGCTGCTGTTTTTGTGCTGCCGTTTTTGAGTCTGTGTTTCGGATGAGACTATCATACTGGAATCCGGACAAATTTGCAATGGAAAGAACCGCACGTTGCCGTGCGGTATCGTTTTGACTTGTGCAGGATACCTCTTGCGGTTTTCTGCCGCTTTACTTTTGGAGAGGGGTAAAGGGAAAGTTTAGGGCGCTTTTTTCCCTGCAAATAAAGTACCGGCCGATTGTCCGGCAAGAAGATCGTAAAGCTTTTCCGGATGCTTTCCGTTTGTGACAACAGTGTCGATTCCTTGAGCGGACGCCAGTCCGGCAGCCTGTAGTTTTGTTTTCATTCCGCCGGTTCCGCGTCTTGATCCTGCGCCTCCGGCCAGTTCATATACTGCGTCGTTGATCTCTTCCACCCGTTCGATCAGGCGGGCGTCCGGGTAGAGTCTCGGATCTCTGTCATAGAATCCGTCAATGTCCGATAAGATCACCAGTTTGGCCGCTCTGCACAGTACGGCGACTACCGCGGAAAGCATGTCGTTGTCCCCAAAGAGACGCTCTTCCGATTCGATTTCACTGTAGCTGACGGAATCGTTTTCGTTGACGACCGGGATCACACCCATTTCCAACAAAGCGTCGAAGGTATTCGTCAGATTTTCCTTCTTATCCTCGTGTTCGATATCTTCCGCATTCAGCAGGATCTGCGCAATGGTTTTGTCGTAATCTTTAAAGAATTTGTCGTATAAAAACATGATGCCGCATTGCCCGACCGCGGCTGCGGCCTGTTTCAGACGCATATTGGAAGGGCGGGACTTCATATTCAATTTGTTTTTCCCCACGGCGATTGCCCCGGAGGACACCAGAATGACTTCGTATCCCATATTTTGAATATCCGACAAAACACATGCCAGACGGTCAAAGGAACGCAGGTCGCTTCTGCCCATTTCGTTTGTCAGCGTGGAAGTTCCCACTTTCACCACAATTCTGTTCTGATAGAGTCCCATGTCACACCTCGATAACAGACGGAACATGTCCGGTAAATTCCAGAAATCTACCCGATATCTCATCCGTCTTGATTTTCATATAACCGGTAGTCGTACCGTCGCTGCAGCCGTACCATTCTTCTGTTAAAACATCTTTGTCAAAAACGATCTGCACCGCATGTTCTTGATCCGACAGGGCGGATAGAACCGTTGCCGCACCAATTTTTGTTCCGAGCATTTCTTCCATCTTTTCCACAGGGGCAAAGGAAACGCGGGAAATATTCAGGGCGCTGCTGAAATCTTTGGAACGAAACGGCTTATCTCCCACCGTAATAAACAGATAGAAAGCCGTCTGTTGCCGGTTGCACAAAAATAGAGTTTTGACCATCTTCATTTGGAGTTTTTGGTTGATAGCCGCACAGTCCTCCATGGTGACCGCCTCTGCCGTATCCACCCGCTCAAAAGGAATCCGGAGTTTTTCCAATGTCTCATATATGGTTTGCTGGAGAGCGGTCTGAAAGGCAGAAGGGGAAGTGGTCTGGATCTCACTTACATATAACGTTTTTTCTGACATTTTTTCATCCTCTTTTGTTTATTTTTATTAGACGTTTGCGGAACGCTATTTTCCGAAATTCAAATTGTGCAGATTGTATATTCATAAGCAGACCCTAGCGAACCGCCGGCACTTAGATGCTGTATTTTGGCATCTTATGTGCCGTTGCGGTGAAGGTTGGACATCTGCGTTGAATATGCAATTTGCACAATGATACTTTCCGAAGTAAGCGTTTCGTAATCGCCTAGTTTATTTTTTATCTTGATCTTTTTATGTATACAGTGTATCATATGAATAGAAATGACAAAAGCGGATATTTCTCATATATAACATTACAAAATCAAATATATGGGACGATAGGGGTCAACGGGGTAGAACGGGTAGAAAAGCAGATATGGATACAAACATTCAAAAATATATGGCATTTGTCAGAACCGTGGAATATGGAAGTTTCACCAAAGCAGCGGAAGCCTTAAACTACTCACAGTCCGGCATCAGCCGTATGATCGGTGATCTTGAAAAAGAGTGGAATGTATTTCTTCTGGAGCGCGGCCGCTCCGGAGTCCGCTTGACCTCAGACGGTCTAAGGCTGCTCCCCTATGCGCAAAATGTCTGTGGGGAGTTTCAGAAGCTTCAGATGCAGGTGGACGAGCTGAACGGATTACAGTCAGGCTTAATCCGTATCGGCACGTTTTCCAGCGTGGCGACGCACTGGCTGCCCAATATGATCCGGGAATTTCAAAAAGACTACCCGAATATTGATTATGAACTTCTTCTGGGAGACTATACGGAGATTGAAGAATGGATCTTGAACGGGCGCGTGGACTGTGGCTTTCTCAGGCTTCCCGCCTATGCGGAACTGGAGACGGTTTTTCTGGAACAGGATAAACTGCTTGCCATTCTGCCGGAAGGCCACCCGTTGGCGGAGCTTGAAAAGATTCCGGTTCAGGCTTTGTGTAGTGAGCCTTTTATGCTTTTGGAAAAGGGGGCAAAAGCGGAGATTTCTGAAATTTTCGAGCGCTGCGGACTTGCTCCGAAGGTGCGCTTTACCACATGGGATGACTATGCGATTATGTCCATGATAGAGAGCGGCCTTGGGATCAGCATCCTGCCGCAGCTGATACTCAAGCGAGTACCCTATCGGATTGTCGCAAGGCAATTGGATATCCCGGCCTATCGGAACATCGGCTTTGCTTTGAGGGACAAGAAGACGGCCTCCCTTGCCGTGAGGCGGTTTCTTGACTATTTACAGTTTAGAAAAACGGAATTGCCCGCGTGATACGATAGGAGCGGAACGGACATAATAGCGTTTGGCGGCAATGCTTGAAAACAAAACAACCAGATGTTTGCGAAACGCTATTTTCCGGAATTCAAATTGTGCAAATTGTATACTCCAACGCAGACGCGCTTGCGCTCCCACCTCACCGTAGTGGCACATAAGGCGCTAAAATGCAGCGCCTAAGTGCCAACGGTTCGCTAGGGTCTGCTTATGGGGTATACAACTCGCACAATTCGGATTACCTAAATTGGCGTTTTGCAATCGCCTAAACAAAACAACAGCAGAGAGGAGAATGCATATGTGTACGGCAGCAACTTATCGGACGAAGGATTTTTATTTTGGACGGACATTGGACTATGAATTTTCATATGGGGATGAGGTGACGATTACCCCCCGCCGCTATCCGTTTCATTTTGTGGAACAGGGTACGGTAGAGACGCATTACGCCATGATCGGCATGGCGCATGTGGAGAATGACTATCCCTTGTATTATGATGCGGTCAACGAGAAGGGTCTGGGGATGGCAGGGCTGAATTTCGTGGGGAACGCGGTCTACCGGGACAAGGCGGAAGGCAGGGAGAACATTGCGCAGTTTGAGTTTATCCCGTGGATTCTGGGACAGTGCGCCACGGTGAAGGAGGCGCGGGTTCTGCTGGAGAAAATTAATCTGCTGAATGTGCCGTTCAGCGACAGGCTGCCCGTCGCGCAGCTGCATTGGATCATTGCGGACAAAGAGGAGGCTCTGACGGTGGAATCGGTGGCGGAGGGCGTCAAGGTCTATGACAATGCCGTCGGCGTGCTGACCAACAATCCGCCCTTTCCGTATCAAATGGCGGCTTTGAAACGGTATCTGTCCCTGTCCGCAAGACAGCCGGAGAATACGTTTGCGCCGGGGCTGGATCTGGAACCCGACAGCCGGGGGATGGGGGCAATAGGACTTCCGGGAGATTTAAGTTCCCAGTCCCGGTTCGTGCGCGTGGCCTTTGTGAAAATGAATTCGATCTCCGGAGAGGGGGAGACGGAAAGCGTCAGCCAGTTTTTCCACATCTTGAACGCGGTGGATCAGCAGAGGGGCTGCTGTGTGCTGGGCGGCGGGGCTGCCGGGGACAAACCCGTCTATGAGATTACGCTTTACACTTCCTGCTGTAACGCCGATAAGGGGATCTACTATTATACCACCTACGACAACCACCAGATCACGGCGGTAGATCTGCACAAAGAAGATCTGGACGGGGAGAGTCTGACACGCTACCGGCCCATCACGGAGGAGCAGCTCCGGATGCAGAATTAGAATCCGGAATCAGAATCCGGAATCAACACAAAAAGAAGTTGCGCAAACCGCAAAAAAGTTATACTATATGAGATGAGAATGTGTTTGAAATGCGCGTGGAGATTGTGTGATAGAACGGATGCGCGCGGATGGAGGAAGCATGAAAGTTTATGTTTGTTTTCCGGGGGGAAAAGCGAAGGCCTTGACGATGAGTTATGACGACGGCAAGCCGCAGGACGAGCGTTTAGTGGCGTTGTTTAACCGGCATGGCATCAGGGGGACGTTTAACTTAAATTACGGTATGATGGGGATGGACAGACCGATTCCCCGCCTTCCGGAGGAGCGGATTAAGGAGCTGTATCAGGGGCATGAGGTGGCAACCCATACCATGACCCACCCCACGATCGCCCGCTGTCCCTTGACACAGCTGGTGGGGGAGATTCTGGAGGACCGGATCGGGCTGGAGAGACTTACGGGCGCTTTGGTACGCGGACACGCATATCCCAACGGTTCCTACAATGAGGAGATCAAGCAGTTGTTCCGCCAGATGGGAATCGCCTATGCCCGGGTGGTGGAGACAACCGGCGGATTCGAGCTGCCCACGGATTTTATGGAGTGGAAAGCGACCTGCCACCACGACGATCCAACCTTGATGGAGAAGGCAAGATTCTTTGCGGAGTTCAACAAGCCGCAGTACCTGAAGCTTTTCTATGTCTGGGGACACAGTTATGAATTTGACAAAAATGACAACTGGAATGTCATCGAGGAATTCTGCGAGTATATGGGTGGACGGGAAGACATCTGGTATGCCACGAATATTGAGATTGTGGATTATATGACGGCGGCCAAGAATCTGCAGTTTGCCGCGGACGGCGGAGCAGTCTACAATCCGAGCGCCCTGAGCGTATGGCTGCTTGTGGAGGATCGGAAGGCGGTGGAGATTCCGGGCGGCGCGTATGTGGCGTTGAAGGCAGCTGTGCATTGATGAACGAAAAGATCCCTCTTTCGGCTGTTGTGGCGCGGAAGGGGGATTTTATACTTGCAGGAAAGAGGAATGGCGATGCAGACCTATATTATGGCTTTGGATCAGGGAACCACAAGCTCCCGGTGTATTTTGTTTGACAAGGGCGGCAATATCTGTTCCATGGCGCAGCGGGAGTTCACACAGATTTATCCGGAACCCGGATGGGTGGAACATGATCCCATGGAAATCTGGTCTTCCCAGATTGCGGTGGCCACGGAGTCCATGGCCAAGATCGGGGTGAGCGCCAAACAGATTGAAGGAATCGGTATCACCAATCAGCGCGAGACGACCATCGTTTGGGATAAACATACGGGGGAGCCAGTGTACAATGCCATCGTATGGCAATGCCGCCGGACTTCCGATAAAATTGAGGAGCTGAAAAAAGACGGCTTCGACGAGTTGGTGCGCGGACGCACGGGACTGATTTCCGACGCCTATTTCAGCGCGTCCAAGATCGCATGGATTCTGGATCATGTGCCGGACGCCAGACGGCGCGCGGAGGCGGGAGAGCTGCTCTTCGGGACGGTGGACACCTGGCTGATCTGGAACCTTACGGGGGGAGCGGTGCATGTGACCGATTATACCAACGCTTCCCGCACCATGCTGTTTGACATTCACAAATTGGAGTGGGATGAGGAGATTCTGCGATATTTCCGGATTCCACAGGCCATGCTGCCGCAGGTCAAGCCGTCCGGCTGTATCTACGGCCATACGGCTCTTTCCGTGCTGGGTGAGGGGATTCCTATCGCCGGTGCGGCGGGGGACCAGCAGGCGGCGTTGTTCGGTCAGTGTTGTTTCGAGCAGGGAGAGGTGAAAAATACTTACGGAACGGGATGTTTTCTGCTGATGAATACGGGAAATCAGGCGATTGTTTCCGGATCGGGACTGCTCACGACCATCGCCGCCACCGTGGAGGAACCGATCGCCTATGCGCTGGAAGGCAGCGTGTTCGTGGCCGGAGCGGGTATTCAATGGCTCAGGGACAGCATGGATCTGATCCGCAGTGCGCCCCAGTCCGAGGAGTATGCAAGGCAGGTGGAGGATACCGCCGGGGTCTATGTGGTTCCTGCTTTTGCGGGGATGGGCGCGCCCTACTGGAACCAGTATGCCAGAGGGATGGCCGTGGGAATCACGAGGGGATGCACCAAAGCGCATTTTATACGGGCGACCCTCGAGGCGGTGGCTTATCAGACGGCGGATGTGATCCGCGCCATGGAGCAGGACAGCGGCCTGCCGTTAAAGAGCCTGAAAGTGGACGGCGGCGCCAGCGCCAACGATTTTCTCATGCAGTTCCAGTCCGATATCGTGGAGACGCGGGTGGAGAGACCTGCCTGTATCGAGACCACCGCGCTGGGAGCGGCTTATCTGGCGGGCTTGTCCGTGGGCTATTGGAAGAACAAAGAACAGATCCGAGCCAACTGGAAGATCGGAGCCTCTTTTGAGCCGGCGATGGAAGCGGCGAAGCGGGAAGCGCTTTTAAGCGGGTGGCATAGAGCCGTGAAGTGCGCGCTGGCCTGGACCGAAGGGTGAGTCTCATATATTGTAGGAAAGCGAGGAACAGAAGATGCTGGTACAGAAATATGTGGATATGTTGTCAGGAAAGTCCGTCATTCGGCAGCTCTCGGAGTTTGCCACCGCGAGGGGACAGGAAATCGGGTATGAGAATGTGTTCGACTACAGTCTGGGGAATCCTTCCGTCCCTGTGCCGCAGGAGTTTACGGATGTGATGATTCGGATGCTTTCCGAGCAAAGCCCCATGGAGCTGCACGGGTACAGTCCGAGTCTGGGCATCACGTCCGTGCGGGAGGCTGTCGCTGCGTCTCTGGAGAGGCGGTTTGGCATTCCCTACCGCAAGGAACATATTTTTATGGCGTCCGGCGCAGCGGGGGCGTTGGCTCATGCGTTTCGTCTGGTGACGGAGCCGGGGGATGAGATCGTTACGTTTGCCCCCTTTTTCCCGGAGTATCAGCCCTATGTCAATCTAACGGGCGCAGCGCTTCGGGTGGTTCCCCCCGATACGGAGACGTTCCAGATTCATTTTGAGGCTTTTGAGGAGATGCTCACGGAGCATGTGAAGGCTGTACTGATCAACACGCCCAACAATCCCTCCGGCGTCGTGTACTCGACGGAGACCATCCGACGGCTGGCGGATATTCTCAAGAGGAAATCCATACAATACGGACATGAGATTTACCTGATCTCCGACGAGCCTTACCGTGAGATTGTGTTTGAAGGGGTGGACGCTCCCTGCGTGTCCCGGTTCTACGACAATACGATCATGTGCTACTCTTTCTCCAAATCGCTGTCGCTTCCCGGGGAACGCATCGGCTATGTGGCGGTGAATCCCGCCTGTGCGGACGCGGAGACCATGGTGAATATGTGCGGTCAGATTTCCCGGGGAATCGGACATAATTGTCCGCCTTCCCTGATTCAGCTTGCAGTGGCCGAGGTGCTTGACAAGACGGCGGATCTTAAGGTGTATGAGACGAATATGAACCTGCTCTACCGGAAGCTTGTGGAGCTGGGGTTTGTCTGTGTAAAACCCGGCGGTACGTTTTATATTTTCCCCAAGGCGTTGGAGGAGGACTCCGTGGCATTCTGTCAGAAAGCCTTGCAGTATGACTTGATTCTGGTTCCGGCCGACACCTTTGGCGCGCCGGGCTATTTCCGCATGGCTTACTGCATCGACACGGAGAAAGTGGAGCGTTCACTGGAGGCGCTGGAGCGGTTTGTGAAGACGGAATATCCGAGATAGAGATTGGGAACCGATACGGAGGTTTTGTCATGTATCATGCGGGATTGGTTTTGGAAGGCGGTGGCATGAAAGGAATTTATACCGCCGGGGTGCTGGATTTTTTTCTGGACAAAGGATTGGAGTTTGCCAATGTGTACGGGGTGTCCGCGGGAGCCTGCAATCTGTGCAGTTATCTGTCGGGGCAGCGGGGCAGGACGAGGGACGTCAATATCGACTATCTGGACAGTAAACGATATTGCAGCGTGGAGAGCCTGCTGTTTACCGGAGATCTGCTCAATGTGAGCATGTGTTACCACACGATTCCCGATTATCTGAATCCGTTTGACAATGAAGCGTTTATGCGGTACGAGGGGAAAGCCTACAGCGTGGTTACGAATATCGAGACCGGACAGGCGGAGTATCTGCGTCTGCGCGATATGAAGAAGGATATCGATAAGGTCAGGGCGTCTGCGTCCCTGCCCCTTGTGGCTCGCACGGTGCGGATAGAGGGCAAGCCCTATCTGGACGGCGGACTGAGCGATTCCATTCCCATACAGAAGGCGGTGCGGGACGGCAACCGCAAGAATGTGGTGGTTATGACGAAGGAGGAGGGATTCCGCAGACAGCCTGTGGATGCGGCTCAGCTTGCGCTCATAAAAGTGCGTTATGCGAAATATCCTAAAGTAGCGGAGTTGATGGAGAACCGCCACACCGCATACAACGAATGTCTGGATTATATCGACAGGCTGGAGCGCAGAGGGCAGGTCTATGTGATCCGCCCCCGCAGACGCAGTCAGGTGAGGCGCATCGAGCGCGATCAGGAGAAGATGCGGGCGCTCTATGAGGAGGGATATGCGGATGCAGAGAGGCAGCAGGAGGAGCTGATGCGCTATCTGGAGAAATGACTGCGGTCTGCGGCGATCCGCCGGATAGACATAACTTATGAGCATAGCGGATAAAGATGGCTGTATGAGCATAGCTATATAAGCATGGCTGTATGTGCCTGCGGCAAGAGAGAAAGAGATTAGGGGAAATCAAATATGATTGAGATCATCAAGGCGATTGTTTACGGGATTGTGGAAGGGATCACGGAATGGCTTCCCATCAGCAGCACGGGACATTTGATACTGGTGGAAGAGCTGATTCCCTTTGGGGGAGTCAGCGAGGACTTCTTCGGCATGTTCGACGTAGTCATTCAGCTGGGAGCGATTCTGGCCGTGGTGGTGTTGTTCTGGAGCCAGATCTGGCCTTTTGCCCTGACCCGGAAGGAGCGCGGCGGAGAGAGCGGCATCATGTCTTTTGTGAAAACGGACATTCTGACGCTGTGGTTTAAAATCTTGGTTTCGTGTGTACCCGCGGCGGTCATCGGCATTCTATTTGACGATGTGTTTGACGCGCTGTTTTACAATCCGGTCTGTGTGGCGCTGGCGCTGATTGTGTTCGGCGTGGCTTTTATCGTCATCGAAAATTGGAACAAAGGACGCAGTCCCAAGGTGAATTCGCTGGCGGATATCACCTATCGGACGGCTCTGCTCGTCGGCGTCTTTCAAGTGATTGCCGCAGTGTTCCCGGGGACGTCCCGCTCCGGCGCGACGATCGTGGGCGCTCTGCTCATCGGCGTCTCCCGCACGGTCGCGGCAGAGTACACCTTTTTTCTGGCGATCCCGGTGATGTTCGGAGCCAGCCTCCTGAAAGTGGTGAAATTCGGGTTTGCATTTACGGCGCTGGAGCTGGTTCTGCTCCTCATCGGCACGGTGGTTTCTTTCGTGGTGTCCCTGTTCGTGCTGCGCTTTCTGATGGGCTATATTAAGAAGCATGATTTCAAAATATTTGGCTGGTACCGGATTGCGCTGGGGATCGTCGTGCTTTTCTATTTTGGCCTCATAAGGTAGGCAAAATGTGTTTTTTAAGGCAAAAAGTACACTATTTATATGATAAATCGTGTGTTTTTGTGACAAATGCGGTTGACAAGTTTTGTCAAAAGCGATAAACTGTGTTCAACCAAGTTATTCTACCTTTTCTAAATTATTGAAAAAATTTTCTTTGAGTGACTTGTGAAGCGCATGGCAGAATAGAGAAACTAGGAGAAACCATTTAGAAGGGAGACGTATTATGGCAGCAGCAAAAAAGACTGTAAAGCCCGTTGCAGTATCGTCTGCAGCGAACGCGCCTAAGGCAGAGATTCAGAAACCGGCAACCCCCGCAGCAGTTCAGGCGGAGACCAAGAAGGCAGAAAGCCCTGCGGAGGCAGTCGTTAAGGCGGAGGCTTCCGTGGAAGCGAAGAAAGAACCTGCAAAGAAGGCGGCTGTAAAGAAGGAGACCGTTAAGAAAGCGGCCGTTAAGACAACCGCGGCCAAGAAGACGACGGCTAAGAAAGATTCCGCAAAGAAGACGGCAAAGCCTGCGGCAGAGAAGAAACCCGCGGCTAAGAAGACGACTGTCAAGACAGAGATCGAGCTTCAGATTTCCGGTGAGAAGTATACGCAGGAGAAGCTCTTGAAGATTGCGAAGGACGTATGGGAGTACGATCTGGAGCAGAAGGCTTCCGATCTCACCAGCGTGGAGCTGTACATCAAGCCGGATGAGCGTCTTGTTTATTATGTGATGAACAAAGAGTTTACCGGAAGCTTTGGCATCTAAATCTAATTGGAATACCGCAAGGAAAAAGAAGCTGCCGCTCTGGCCGATATCCGGCCGGACGGCAGTTTTTGTTGTGTGCCGGGCGGCACACGTTTTTATTTAACATAAGGATGTCTGGCGGAGCCTGACATCCGTTGTTTTTCTTCTTTTTTAGAAAGAATTTATATTTTTTTCCAGAAAAGCAGTTGACAATACATATCTGCGGTGATATCTTATGTTAAGAAGATGTTAGCACTCTTCTCAAACGAGTGCTAACAGGCCATGAGAAGCTGTGGCTCGGAAACTTGGCGGGGAAGGGGTGAAGAGATGCAGTTGGACGAGAGAAAGACGAAGATCCTGCAGGCGATTATCCGCAACTATCTGGAGACGGGTGAGCCAGTGGGCAGTCGAACCATTTCCAAGTATACGGATTTGAATCTGAGTTCCGCAACCATCCGGAACGAGATGGCAGATCTGGAGGAGATGGGTTACATTCTTCAGCCGCATACTTCCGCAGGACGCATTCCTTCCGATGCAGGTTACCGCTTCTATGTGGACGCCATGATGGAGGCCCGCGAGCGGGAAGTGGTGGAGATGAAGGAGATGCTTCTGGAGCGTCAGGACAAGATGGAGCAGATGCTGCAGCAGGTGGCGAAGGTGCTTGCCCGGGATACCCAGTATGCGACCATGATCTCCGCTCCCAAGACAATCGGAAGCAAGGTGAAATTCATACAGCTCTCCCGGGTGGACGAAGGCCAGATCTTGGCGGTCATCGTGGTAGAGGGGAATGTGATCAAAAACAATATCCTCACCGTGCGGGAGGAACTTTCCGACGAGACGCTCCTGAAATTGAATATTCTGTTGAACACAAATCTGACAGGACTGTCGATTGCGGAGATCAATCTGGGAATGATCGCGGCCATGAAGCAGCAGGCGGGAATTCACAGCGCCATCGTCAGCGAGGTGATCGACGCGGTGGCGGAGGCGATCAGAGCCGAGGAGGATTTGGAGATCTACACCAGCGGAACCAACAACATTTTCCGCTATCCGGAGCTGGCGGATCAGCAGAAGGCCAGCGAGTTGATTAACACCTTTGAGGAGAAGGAGCTTTTGGGCAATCTGCTTCAAAACGCGCTGTCCGAGGAGGAAAATACCGGGATTCAGGTTTATATCGGCAATGAGACGCCGGTGCAGAGTATGCGGGACTGCAGCGTGGTGACGGCCACCTATGAATTGGGCGGCGGTATGCGGGGAACCATAGGAATCGTCGGACCCAAGCGCATGGATTATGACAGGGTGGTCAGCACGCTGAAGACCTTGCAGAGCAAGCTGGATGAATTATATAAAGACGAAAAGAATTTCTAAGGAAACGTTTTCATCGGCGTTTTCCTAAGGGTTTGATAAGGAGATCAGGGAAAGGAAGGTGCGGCATGGGAGATCAGGAAAAGGATTTGCAGGAAGATTTGGAAGAGGCCCTGCGGGAGGATCAGCCCGAGACCGACGAGGAAGCGCCGGAGATGGCGGATGGCACTGAGGAAGATGCGCCGGAAGCGGAGGACGGGGAGGAGAAAGAACTGACCCGCGCCGAGAAGAAAGCGGCCAAGAAGCAGGCCAAACAGGACAAAAAAGCGGACGCCTACAAGGAACAGATCGACCAGCTTGAGGACAGGGTCAAGCGGCAGATGGCGGAGTTCGAGAATTTCCGCAAGCGCACCGAGAAAGAAAAACAGGCCATGTTTGAGACGGGAGCGCGCAGCGTTTTGGATAAAATACTTCCCGTGGTTGACAATTTCGAGAGAGGGCTGGCAACCGTGCCGGAAGAAAAGCAGGAGGATCCGTTTGTGGACGGCATGAACCGCATCTACAAACAACTTCTCACGGAGTTAGACAATATCGGCGTAAAGCCCATTGAGGCCGTAGGATGCGAGTTCGATCCGAACCTCCACAATGCGGTGATGCAGGTGGAGAGCGAGGAATACGCGTCCGGCATTGTGGCGCAGGAATTGCAGAAAGGTTATACCTACCGGGATTCGGTCGTCAGACACAGTATGGTGGCCGTTGTGCAATAAGGCAGGGCGGAGGCCGGATCCGGAATGAGAGCAAAAATCAGAACACAACAACCAAGAGACAGGTATCAAAGAGGAGGAGAATCATATGAGCAAAATTATCGGTATCGACTTAGGAACGACCAATAGCTGCGTGGCCGTGATGGAGGGCGGAAAGCCCACCGTCATCGCCAACGCAGAGGGCGCAAGAACCACACCGTCCGTGGTGGCATTCACCAAAACCGGAGAGCGCCTGATCGGTGAGCCTGCAAAGCGTCAGGCCGTCACCAATGCGGAGAAAACCATTTCTTCCATCAAGAGAGAGATGGGAACGGATCACAAGCGCGAGATTGACGACAAGAAATATTCGCCGCAGCAGATTTCTGCCATGATCCTGCAGAAGCTGAAGACGGATGCAGAGAGCTATCTGGGCGAGAAAGTGACGGAGGCCGTGATCACGGTTCCCGCATATTTCAATGACGCACAGCGTCAGGCTACCAAGGATGCGGGCAAGATTGCCGGTCTGGACGTGAAGCGGATCATCAACGAGCCTACCGCAGCGGCGCTGGCTTATGGCTTGGACAATGAGAAAGAGCAGAACATCATGGTATACGATCTGGGCGGCGGTACTTTTGATGTGTCCATCATCGAGATCGCCGACGGCGTCATCACCGTGCTTGCCACCAACGGAGACACTTACTTGGGCGGCGATGATTTTGACAATAAGATTACCCAGTGGATGCTGGATGAGTTTAAGAAGGCGGAGGGCGTAGATTTGTCCGGCGACAAGATCGCCATGCAGAGATTGAAAGAGGCTGCCGAGAAAGCCAAGAAAGAGCTGTCCAGCGCGATGACCACCAACATCAACCTGCCCTTTATCACGGCGACCGACGCAGGACCCAAGCATTTTGACGTCAATCTAACCCGTGCAAAATTTGACGAGCTGACACATGATCTGGTGGAGAGAACCGCAATTCCCGTGCAGAACGCTATGAAGGATGCGGGATTGAACAATTCCGATCTGGGTCAGGTGCTTCTGGTGGGCGGTTCCACCCGTATCCCTGCAGTACAGGATAAGGTGAGACAGCTGACGGGCAAAGAGCCTTCCAAGTCGCTCAATCCCGACGAGTGCGTGGCGCTGGGCGCTTCCGTACAGGGCGGCAAGCTGGCTGGCGATGCGGGCGCGGGCGATATCCTGCTTCTGGATGTGACGCCGCTGTCCTTGTCCATCGAGACACAAGGAGGCGTGGCCACCAGACTGATCGAGAGAAACACCACGATTCCGACCAAGAAGAGTCAGGTATTCTCTACCGCTGCAGACAATCAGACCGCAGTAGATATCAACGTGGTACAGGGCGAGAGACAGTTTGCGAGAGACAACAAGTCCCTCGGACAGTTTAGGCTTGACGGAATCCCTCCCGCACCCAGAGGAATCCCTCAGATCGAGGTTACTTTTGATATCGACGCCAACGGCATCGTAAACGTGTCCGCAAAGGATCTGGGGACGGGCAAAGAGCAGCACATCACCATCACCGCAGGTTCCAACATGTCCGACGACGATATCGAGAGAGCCGTGAAAGAAGCCGCAGAGTTCGAGGCGCAGGACAAGAAGCGCAAAGAGGCGGTGGAGACCAGAAATGACGCGGACTCCTTCGTATTCCAGACCGAGAAGGCGCTGAACGAAGTGGGCGACAAGATTTCCGAGAGCGACAAATCTCAGGTTCAGGCGGATCTGGAATCCGTAAAAGCAATCTTGGAGCGCACCAAGGATTCCGAGATGAGCGACAGCGATATCGACGAACTGAAGGCCGCAAAGGAGAAGCTGACCAATTCCGCACAGGCTCTGTTCACCAAGATGTATGAGAACATGCAGCAGGCACAGGGCGGCGCGGGATCCGATGTGAACAATGCGGGCGGCGCGGCGGATGCAGGCGCTTCCCATGCGGACGACGATGTGATCGACGGAGATTTCAGAGAAGTATAAACGGATAAAACAGAAAGATTTTCCGGGACGAAGCGTTTTCGTCTCGGAAAATCTACTCTTGTGCGAAGCAGCACACCGGAGAAGGCCGAGGACGCGGCATTCTTCCCATAGAAAATTTGTGCCGCAGGCGGCATGGAGGTTAGTATGGCAGAACAAAAACGGGACTATTATGAGGTTCTCGGTGTAGATAAAAGCGCCGATGAGGCGACAATCAAAAAAGCATACCGCGCTTTGGCAAAAAAATATCATCCGGACGTCAATCCCGGCAACGCCGAGGCGGAGAAGAAATTCAAGGAGGCGTCCGAGGCGTATGCGGTACTCAGCGACCCGGAGAAGAAGCGCCAGTATGACCAGTTCGGCCACTCTGCTTTCGAGGGCGGCGCGGGAGGATTCGATTTCACCGGCGCAGATTTCAGCGATATTTTCGGCGATATTTTCGGCGATTTCTTCGGCGGCGGCCGCAGGAGCGGAGCGCGCAGCAACGGCCCCATGAAAGGCGCAAACATCCGCACCAGTGTGCGGATCACTTTCGAGGAAGCAGTGTTTGGCTGCAACAAAGAGATTGAGCTGGAAGTCAAGGAGATCTGTAAAACCTGTAACGGAAACGGCGCAAAGCCCGGCACTAATCTGGAGACCTGTACCAAATGCGGTGGCAAGGGACAGGTGGTGTTTACGACGCAGTCTTTCTTTGGCACGGTCAGGAACGTGCAGACCTGTCCCGATTGTCAAGGAACCGGGAAGATCATCAAGGAGAAATGCCCCGACTGCCACGGTAGCGGATATACACCCATGAGAAAGCGCTATTCCGTAGTGATTCCTGCGGGTATCGACAACGGACAGTGTGTGCGGCAGCCCGGTCTGGGCGAACCCGGAAGCAACGGCGGGCCTAGAGGAGATGTGCTGGTGGAAGTGATCGTGGGCAGACACCCCATTTTCCAGAGGCAGGATTTCAATATCTATTCTACCGTACCCGTATCCTTTGCCGTAGCGGCGCTGGGTGGAGAGATTTACATTGATACGGTGGACGGCAAGGTCATATATGACGTGAAAGCCGGGACGCAGACGGACACGAAAGTGCGCTTGAAGGGCAAGGGTGTTCCCACTCTGCGCAACAAAGATGTGCGGGGAGACCATTATGTGACACTGGTGGTGGAGGTTCCCGACAAGCTCAAGCCCGAGGCCAAGGAGCTTCTGAGACAGTTTGACGCGCTGACGGGAGACAGCCTGAACGCCACCAAACCCCCCGAGGGCGAGCATTCCGCCGACGGCGCCAAAGAGCCGAAGGAAGGTAAAAAGAAGAAGTTCTGGAAGTAAAAATAAGAGTAAAAAAGGATAAAATTAGGAATAAAATTAAAAATAAAATTAAGAAAAAAAGAAGCTCCCGGAGTGTCTTTCCACGTGGTTTGATATACTCCGGGGGTTTCTCTTATTATTCCGCTTCGGTTCCTTGCTCTGCAAAGAGCGCGTCGTAATCGTAGTTTGTATAAAAATCGTAAATCCGCGCCCAATAGGCGTCGTAGTTGTCCGCCGTCAATTCGTGCGTGCCGTCTTTCATCCACACGAGAATCTGGGAGTTGATATCCTTGGCATAATGCACCGAGTCCTTATAGTTCTTGGGATTGCAGATCATCTCGTACTCCTCGAAAAAGGAAAAGAGCCGGATATTCTCATAGGGCAGCATGAGGGAGACGGCATATTTTTCCACCTCCAGCTGTCTTTTGAGGATGCCGTTTTGGTTTAAGCTGTCCCAATAATAAATGCTGTTGGGGGACAAATACAAATAGAAGTTGACGTCCGGGTTCGCCTCGGCCAGATCGGTGACGTTCTGGCGGATATTCTCCTCGATCGTGATTAGATCCTCCGGAGAGAGAGGCGTCTCCTCCTTGGCCTTGTCCGGCCTTGCATAGGTCTGATCCACATACTCATGCCCCTGTTTCCAACTGCTGTATTCGTCGAAGCCGGTAGTGGTATTGCCCTCTTTGGTATAAAAGACGGCGTTTAGCGAGTGGTCGATCAGAACCGTCTTATTCAGCACATAACTCACGTCGTCATAGA